>JABIXH010000252.1 GCA_018664975.1 Nitrospina sp.
CGGCATCTGGGGTACCAGCGATGAAAATATTTATGTCGTCGGCGACAACGGACTGATCCTGCGCTGGAACGGTGAAGACTGGAAAGCCGTAGAAGGTTGACCCACCCTTAAAGCCCTTACCTAAAGGCTTGACACCGGCTTTGGCGTGATGTTAAGGTCTGGTTTCTAAGTGCTTGATATTAAATCCTATAATCGTTTTCTTTGTAAAAATTAGCTCGACAAACTAGTTATGTTCCGTCCCTCATTAGAAGAATTCAAACAGAAGGCCCAATCGGGAAACCTGATTCCTGTTTATAAGGAAATTCTGGCCGATCTCGATACGCCAGTGTCCGCTTATATGAAAATCAGTGGAGGGGAATATTCTTTTCTGCTGGAGAGCGTTGAAGGTGGAGAAAAATGGGCGCGTTATTGTTTCCTGGGTTGCGATCCATCGATTGTGGTCAGCACCAAGGGCCGGACTTTGACAATAATCGAAAACGGAAAACGCGAGCAAAGAGAAATTAAATCGGGTAGTCCTCTCTCGGCGGTAAAGGAAGTGCTGGCCCGGTACCAGCCGGTGCCGTCTGCCGGGTTGCCCCGATTTTCAGGCGGTGCGGTGGGGTTTATCAGTTATGACATGGTGCGCTTTTTTGAGGAGCTTCCTGAGCAAACGATTGATGATCTCGATGTTCCGGACTCGCAGTTTGTCATCACCGATACCATGCTGGTATTTGATAATGTTTCACAGACCATTAAAATTATTTCCAATGCGTTTGTCGGTGGCGATGACGACTTGTCCGCCGTGTATGAAAAGACATTACAAAAAATTTCTGCCCTGGAAGAAAAGTTGCGAACACCCCTTCCTAAAATAGAGCCATCTGAAGCAAAAGAGGGTTCGGCATTGAGCTTTGACTCCAATATCGAAGAGGAAACGTTCAAGCAGGCGGTGACTCGCATCAAAGAATATATTTATGAGGGAGATGCCATTCAGGTGGTGCTTTCCCAGCGCTTAAAGTTTTCCATTAATAAAGATCCTTTTGATATATACCGGGCTTTGAGAACCATCAATCCTTCGCCTTATATGTATTACCTGAAATTCGGTGAACTGCAGGTGGTGGGTTCCTCTCCGGAAGTTCTTGTGCGGTTGGAGGATGAAAAGGTTGAAGTCCGACCCATAGCCGGAACCCGCAAACGGGGAAAAAACGAGGAAGAAGACCTGGTACTGGAAAAGGACTTGTTAAGCGATGAAAAAGAACTGGCCGAGCACATCATGCTGGTGGATCTTGGAAGAAATGATCTCGGGCGGGTCGCAGAAATCAGCACGGTGGAAGTGGATGAAAGTTTTAGTATCGAGCGATACTCCCACGTCATGCATATTGTTTCCAATGTGCGCGGAGTCTTGAAAAAAGGTTTGGATTGTTTTGATGTTCTGGAAGCCGCTTTCCCTGCCGGAACCCTTTCCGGCGCACCGAAAATAAGAGCCATGGAAATTATTGATGAGTTGGAACCGACCCGGCGCGGACTTTATGGCGGGACCGTTGGTTACATCAGTTTTAATGGCAATATGGATACCGCCATAGCCATCCGCACTTTGCTGATTAAAGGGAATACCGCTTATCTTGGAGTGGGGGCGGGGATAGTTGCCGACTCGATGCCGGAAAATGAATTTGAAGAGACTATGAACAAGGGACGGGCTTTGCTCAAAGCCATAGAAGTGGCCGAAAAGGGGTTGGTTCTATGATTCTGATGATCGACAATTACGATTCGTTTACCTATAACCTGGTGCAATATATGGGTGAATTGGGTGCCGAAATTCGCGTCGATCGAAACGATCAGATAAGCGTGAAGGAAATTGAAAAGTTGAACCCGGAAAAAATCGTTATTTCTCCTGGCCCCTGTACTCCGGCAAAAGCAGGGATATCTGTGGAAGTGATTAAACATTTTGCCGGAAAGATTCCGATTTTAGGCGTTTGTCTGGGGCACCAGTCTGTGGGCGTAGCGTTTGGCGGAGAAATTATCAAAGCGGGTCGTCTGATGCATGGCAAAACTTCCATGATTCGGCACGATGGTAAAACGCTTTTTAAAAATCTTCCTGATCCGTTTGAGGCGACTCGCTACCAGTCACTGGTATTGAACCGAAAAAATCTTCCTGACTGTTTTGAAATTTCTGCAGAGAGCGATGATAACGAAATCATGGGAATCCGCCATAAGGAACTTGCGATAGAAGGCGTTCAATTTCATCCTGAATCCATATTGACCAAATGTGGAAAGGAGCTGTTGGGGAATTTTATTAAAGGAAACCACGCATGACATTTAAAGCTTCCCTTCATTCCCTCATGGATGGAAATAATTTATCCGAGGATGAAATGCTTTCTGCCATGACTCAGGTTATGGAAGGAGAGGTTCCCGATTCTCAATTGGCCGCTTTCTTAACAGCATTACATATTAAAGGTGAAACCGTTCCCGAAATTGTTGGGGCGGCCAGGGTAATGCGGGCAAAAGCAGAAAAACTCAATATCACCTCTATGCATTTGGTGGATACTTGCGGGACAGGTGGCGATGGCGCTGATACCTTTAATATATCCACTGCCAGTGCATTGGTTTCGGCAGGTGCCGGGGTCAATGTGGCCAAGCATGGTAACCGTGCCGTATCCAGCCGCTCCGGGAGTGCGGATGTTTTAAAATGCCTGGGGGTGAATCTGGATGCCAGCCACTCTCTTGTAAAACGTTGCATCGAGGAGGCAGGCATAGGATTTTTGTTTGCTCCTTTGATGCATAAAGCTATGAAGCATGCGGCAGGGGTTCGGAAAGAACTGGGTTTTCGGACTATTTTTAATTTGCTGGGACCCTTGACCAATCCTGCTAATGCCCAGGCTCAGGTGCTGGGAGTTTTTGATGTCAAATGGGTTCAACCTTTGGCAGAAGTTCTTGGAGATTTAGACTGTCTTCATGCTCTAGTTGTTCATGGCTCCGATGGTTTGGACGAAATTACCCTGACCGGTGAAAGCCAGGTGGCGGAATTAAAAAATGGGAAAGTCACATGTTATAACCTCGACCCTGAAAAATTTGGTTTTAATTTTTGTGACTCCAATGACCTTAAGGGAGGAACGCCGGAGGAGAATGCCACAATAATCCAGAAAATACTGGAGGGTGAAAAAGGGCCGAGGAGAGATATTGTCCTTTTAAATTCTGCGGCGGCAATTTATGTGGCAGGACAAGCGGAATCTCTCGAAAGGGGAATCCAGTTGGCCATGGATTCAATCGAATCGGGAAAAGCACGAGATAAGTTGGAGGCTTTATGCTACATCACACACAATTAAAATGACCAATATACTTGATAATATTTTTGCAGATAAACAAAAGGAACTGGCAGAAACCAAGCGGAACCTGCCTTTGCCTGAACTCAAACTTCGAATGGGGGATCAAGCTCCTGTCCGGGATGTTTTCAAGGCCTTGCATGAAGGGAAGCATTCAAAAGTTATCGCAGAAATTAAACGGCGTACTCCTTTTAAGGGAGAACTTCGGGAAAATTTCAATGCCAGCGAAATCGCAGGCGATTACGTTAAACATGGGGCCGTCACCCTTTCAATCCTGACGGAAAGCAATTATTTTGGAAGCAATATAGGAGTACTCAAGGAGGTAAGGCCCATCGCCCCAATCCCATTGCTCCGTAAAGATTTTATCAGTGATGAATATCAGGTTTATGAGTCGAGGGCGCATGGGGCAGACCTGTTCCTGTTAATCGCTACCTGGCTGGACCAGAATCAGTTGACCGATCTACTTTTGTTGGGGAAGGAGTTGGGCCTGCCAGCGTTAGTGGAAACCCATAATGAATGGGATATGGAAAAAGCCTTTAAGGCCAAGGCCAGTTTAATTGGTATCAATAACCGCGATCTGACGAATGGCAAAACAGATTTGAATATCGCCAGACGGCTGATCCCGATGGCTTTGCAGGAACCCGGCAATACCCTGGTTTGCGAAAGTGGAATTCACGGTAGAGAAGAGATAGAAGAATTTGAAAAAATTGGGGCGCATGCATTTTTAATTGGTGAGAGTTTGATGACCTCGAATAATATCCCTGAAAAATTAAAAATACTCATTGGTAATGGCGATTCTGAATTCACCAGTCAAAGTTAAAGTCTGCGGCATGACACAGTTGAAAGATGCGCTATTAGCTGTCGAGCATGGGGCGGATGCGGTGGGTTTTATTTTTTACAAAAAAAGCCCGCGCTCGGTTAACATGAAAGAGGTTCGGGAAATAATTTCAAAACTGCCGCCATTTGTTGATACGGTTGGTGTTTTCGTGGATGAAAATGTTGACCGGGTGAACAAGGTTGCCGAATATTGCGGTCTTGATCTGGTGCAGTTGCATGGTGAAGAATCCCCATCATATTGTCGAAAAATTAAACGTCGTGTGATCAAGGCGTTTAGAGTTAAAGATATCCAATCCATTCAGCAGTTGGAGAAATATTCTGTTAGTGGGTTTCTTCTGGACACGTATACCGAGAATCTGCATGGTGGCACAGGAAAAGTTTTCGACTGGAACCTGGCTCATCCTGCAAAAAAAATGGGACCGGTTATCCTGGCAGGCGGGCTTACTCCTCGCAATATTCGCCAGGCCATCAGTCAGGCTCGCCCCTATGGGGTTGATGTTTGTTCGGGGGTGGAAAAATCGCCGGGAATTAAAGACCCTGAAAAGGTTCGAGCGTTTTTGAATAATATCAAGTCTGGGAGTAAATCATGAAACCGCATAAACTGCCTGATCTTAGAGGGCATTTCGGAAAATTTGGGGGCAAGTATGTCATTGAAACCCTGATGCCCGCTCTGGAACAATTAGAGCGTGTTTATGAGGAAGCAAAAAACGATCCGCAATTTAAAAAAGATCTGAACTATTACCTGAAGCATTATGTCGGTCGTCCTACGGCTCTTTATTTTGCCGAGCGGCTTACAGAGCACCTTGGTGGTGCTAAAATATACTTAAAGCGCGAGGACCTTACTCATACCGGAGCGCATAAAATTAATAACACCATTGGTAGTGCCTTGCTGGCAATAAGGATGGGAAAAAAGAGGGTGATCGCCGAAACAGGGGCCGGGCAGCATGGTGTCGCAACGGCCACGGCGGCTTCTTTGTTTGGGTTGGAGTGCGATGTCTTTATGGGAGAAGAAGACATGCGCCGACAGGCACTCAATGTTTTCCGCATGAGACTTTTAGGGGCAAACGTTATTCCTGTAACCGGAGGAACGAGAACGCTTAAAGATGCAACCAGCGAAGCCATCCGAAACTGGATTACCACGGTTGAGAGCACTCATTATATTATTGGTTCCGTAGTGGGTCCGCATCCTTATCCAATGATTGTCAGGGACTTTCAGAAAATTATCGGAGAAGAATCCACCGAACAGATTCTTGAGGTCGAAGGTAGATTGCCCAACACTTGTGTTGCCTGTGTAGGTGGCGGTAGTAACTCAATGGGACTCTTTTATCCGTTTTTGGAAAAAGAAGAGGTGAATCTGGTAGGAGTAGAAGCCGCAGGTCTGGGGCTGGACACGGACAAACATGGCGCGTCTCTCACTAAAGGGTCTGCCGGAGTTTTGCACGGAATGATGAGTTATCTCCTGCATGATGAAGATGGACAGGTGACCGAAGCCCATTCCATATCGGCGGGACTGGATTATCCTGGCGTGGGTTGTGAACATAGCTATCTCAGAGAATCGGGTCGGGCTCAATATGTAACGATCACCGATGATGAAGCGATGGAAGGTTTTAAACTTCTTTCTCATAAAGAAGGAATCATTCCAGCTCTTGAATCTTCACATGCCATAGCGCATGTAATGAAAATAGCACCCACCATGAAAAAAGATGAAATCATATTAGTTTGCCTCTCTGGCAGGGGAGACAAAGATGTGAATCAGGTGGCGGATAGAATGGGGGTTACGTTGTGAGCCGGATACAGGACAGATTTAATCGTTTAAATGGCAATAAGGCTCTGGTTGCTTTTTTTACTGCTGGGGACCCGGACTTATCGGCATCAAAGGAAATTTTTTCTGTGATAGAAAAAAGTGGGGCGGATCTCATCGAAATTGGTGTCCCTTTTTCAGATCCCCTTGCAGATGGTCCGACCATTCAAGCTTCTTCGCATCGTTCGCTACAAAATAAAACCACCTTGAAAAAAATTATCGAGTTGGTACGAGATATCAGGAGTGAGTCCGAATTGCCGATTGTTCTGATGAGCAGTTTTAATCCCATTTTTGTTCATGGTCAGAAAGCGTTTGTAGACGATGCGGTCAAGGCGGGAGTGGATGGAGTGATTCTTCCGGATCTCCCCCCTGAAGAAGCGGAAGAGTTTTTGGGTTATGCGAACGAAAAAAAACTGGATATGATTTTTCTTTTGGCCCCCACCAGTACCCCGGAGCGGATTCAGCGTATTGGTGAGTTAAGTAAAGGTTTCATTTATTATGTTTCGTTGACGGGAACAACGGGGACTAAATCGGCTCTTTCTACAAACCTTGAAGAAAAAGTCACAGAGATAAAAAATAAAGTCCAACTCCCTGTTTTGGTAGGTTTTGGAATCTCCGGGCCGGAGCAAGCTCAGCAAGCCGCTCAATGTTCGGATGGTGTTATTATTGGAAGCGCAATTGTCAAGTTGATTGAATCCCATTCTGATCCTGTTGAACGAAATCGAAGCATCGCAGAATTTGTCACTGGTATTAAAAAATCTCTCACTAATTGCTCTTGAATCGGAGGATATGCCTCCATGCCTTCCCGTATTTCTGTCATCATTCCGGCATTCAATGAAGAAAAGTCCATTGGGCTGGTTATTGATGCTCTGCCTCTTAATCTAATCCATGAAGTCATTGTTGTTGATAATAATTCCACTGACAATACAGCCCGATCAGCCATTGATAAGGGCGCGCGGGTGGTTACCGAAAAGAGAAGAGGATATGGTTCTGCATGCTTGAAGGGAATTTCTGAATTAGATAACCCCCATATTGTGGTATTTCTGGATGGAGATTTCAGTGATTACCCGGAAGAGATTCTCAAACTGGTTGCTCCCATTGAGGCTGGAGAAATGGATTTTGTTTTGGGTAGCCGCATGATACTGCACGAAAGTCGTTTGGCATTATTACCGCAGTCCCGTTATGGTAACCAACTGGCGGTATTTTTAATGCGGTTATTTTTTGGACACCAGTATACCGACCTGGGTCCTTTCCGCGCGATCCGCTATGAATCGTTGAAAGCCATTGCCATGCAGGACACCAATTTCGGCTGGACCGTTGAGATGCAGATCAAAGCGGTTAAAAAGGGATTGCGAATTATGGAGATTCCTGTCAAATACCGGGAGAGGGTGGGGGTTTCCAAAATCACCGGCACCTTTTCTGGTACGATTAAAGCCGGTACAAAAATTATTTATACGATCTTCAAGTATTTATTAACTTGAGTTGATGAAAGGTCAACGATGTCAGAAGAACTGAAAGATAGGCGATCTACTAAAAATGATGAAGTCAGGTTTTATATGACTCAAGCTGTAATCAGCATCAGTAATAAGGCCACGGTTACAGAAGCCGCGCAAACGATGTGCGACACTGGCCATGGGTCGGTGCTAGTCGAAAAAGAAGGGGAATACATAGGGATCGTGACCGAAGGCGATATATCGGAAAGAGTCATTGCGCAATTGGATAAACCCATCGAAGTTCGAGTTGAAACGATGATGTCTCAGCCAGTTATTACTATCGAATCGAATAAACTAATGGTCACGGCATTTTTAATTATGGAAAAAAATAAGATACGGCATATCGCAGTCAGTGAAAATGATAAAATCATCGGTATGGTTTCAATCAGGGATTTTTCTGCCTACTACGTGAGGAAATTAAGTAAACTATTGAAATAAGTCCCCCTTCTTTTTGGCACCTAAAAGTCGGTACAATATTTATTTACACTATCTTCTAGTTTTTGTTAACCTGACTTCCTGTTCGGACACTATTCAGTGAAGTTGGGTTTTATATTATAGCAGTCGGTATTGAAGAGGGAACCTTTGGTGCCGCTGATAGTGAGTCCGCTGTCGACCCAAAGCGGACATTCTCGTGATGAACAAAAAGAGCCAGGTCAAAACAACTAAGCCCTAATAAATATGGCGGTTATAAAAATCAATCAATGTTTTATTTCAAGGGTTTGAACTTGGTCACAATCACCCAAGAAGAAATGCTTAGACAAAGCACCAGTACCCCGTACATCAAAACATCTGTCGTTTTTTCAGAAGACAGGGAAAAAATGAGTATTTTTCTGATCAAAGCTGCAATGGCAAGCGTTATAAATGCTTCTAGAGCAAAGCGGCCACCACGAAGGTGCTCCATTTCCGCATGGATTAATTCAATCGCCGCCCACAGGATCAAAAGACTGCCCAGCGTTGTCAAAATACCCTTTTCTATATTGGTTTGACCCGAAAATAATAGATAAATATCATACCCAAATAATCCAATGGAAAAAAATGCTACTAGCACAAGCGCTCCCGCCAGCAAATAATTAAAATATGAACTTATTTTTTTCAAAAAACCCAGCAAAGTTTTTTCAACACTGGTGAGAGATAAAAAGCGACCCATCTCCTCCTCTCGATAGGAGCTGGTCAACACATCTAAGTTGATATCTATAATTTTCTCCACTGCCTTAATCCTATCTGCCAAACTTGAATCATCGTGGTATTTTTTTTGGACACAACCAAGGGCAAATATACGGACATAATTAAATGCCGCATTCACATAATGCGTAGGAAGCCCTAATTTGACATGAACCTCACCTATATTATAGAGTTTCAGGAAGTATGAAATATCATAGACGCCATTAAAAAGATCCAGGTACCACTGCCGAATTTTGCTACGGTGCCGGGCTATCACCTCTTCATCTTTTAGAAATTCTGCTGATTCTCCAAAATTCCAAATAAAATTATAGAATCCATCCAGAAATTCATCGACACAGGATTCCAACTGCGGCTTCATCTGCAACAACAATGCCTCATCAGGTTGGGCAAACTCATAGTCGGCCTTAATTCTGTTATATTGTTCTTTCATTCTATTTTTCCTTAATAAATGATATTGCGGAACTTCCTTTTCTCGCCTTTACCATCCTGTTATACCACCATTAAGCAGAGATATCAGGCAGGCAAACCTTGCATTACCTGCCTCCACGATACAATTGCCCTGCAATCTACCTAAAAAGGGGCCAACCCTTTCGAGTTAACCCCTTCGAAACAAAAGTGGAACTGAGGAATTAATTTACGATATTTCCCTGATCTATTTCTTACTAAGCGACCCTTTCATCAAGGTCTGGCTTCCATAGTATCGGGACATAAATCAAAATATATAGAAAAAAGCAAAGTGCCCAAAGCATAGCAGAACCTATAAGCCACTGTTCGGTAATGTCCGGCGCAATCACCAGACCAAAAACCCGCATAAAAGCAGCGCATTGCAACAAAGCAAAAATTAATACTGTCAGTTTTGTTGCATTCAGGTTGCGCCCTGTATGGGCCAGAGCTAAACGGCACATCATCCCCAGTGTCATTGAGCCAATAGCCCCTACTGTAAATGCGTGTAAAGAAATTGAAAAGGGAAGGATATTAAGTGCCGTGACCCCTAATAAAAGTAACCCTACAATTACCCAGCCATAGCCGACATGAAGGATCAAAATCATAGGATCACCCAATATTCTGCGTGTATGATAACGCCGCATCCGTATTGCATGAATGAGAGCAGATATGAAGGCAGTCACAGCAAGAATAGCTCCTTCCTGACCTATAAACATCAGCACTAGAATAATCAAAGCCAATGATAAAAACGCCATGACATCCAACTTTTCCTGTGGTGTTTGCTTAGCTTTCTCCCCGCGACCATGTATAGCCACAACGGTAAAAGCCGGAATAACTCGTCCACCAATCAAAGAAATCATGGCAACAATTATCATCAAAGCAATATAGAGTGATGTCCTGTCTTGCGTGATTAAGAAGGTCATATCACATGAAAACAAGATGCTTAGTAACACCAGAAATACAAAACTGCGTTTATTCCATTTTTTAAAAAGTGGCATTGAAAGGCTGAGGGCCAGTGTCATGATAAAAGCTCCCTCAATAGCAATAACAGCTGTCGCCGGCAGGCCTAGATCAACATTCATAACCACGCGCCCAAAAAGCCAGAGTGTACACAGTCCCACCAGATGAATTTGTCGAACCGGTTTGCTGCCCGTCCAGTTCGCCACGGCCGTAAGCAAAAACCCTGCAACGATTGCCATGGTGAAACCAAAAATCATTTCATGCGAATGCCAGGATATAGGATCAAGCATGAAGGAAGGCGGCGTACCATACCCGGCAAAAAAACCACCCCAAATCAGCAAAGTGATAATGCTATATAGCGCTCCCATTAGGAAAAAGGGGCGAAACCCGTGCCCTAGAAAAGGATGATCAAATACGCTTCTATATGATTCAGGCATACAGGGTCTCCTGCGGTTGGTAATAAACATTAAAACAGTCTGCCACCACTCTGCCGAAGGCCACTTAACTATGTGTCCACAAATTTGGGCGGAAGTTTACTTAGCGTTCAAGCAGGGCCGCTATCCCCAGTGCCTAATTGTCTAAGAAACTCATCCACCAGTGCCTCTACAATAGAGGCGGAATCGGCAGCACACGGGCATACCTTTGACTGTACAATTTTTTCGGCACATTCACGGAGGGTCTCCTTGCATTGTTTGTCTTTGCAGGCATTCATATCTGCCCTGGCTATCTCCATAAGTTCTTCCCAGGGAATGGCCTCTGAGTAATTATCATAACAACCGGGCGAATTCGTATTTTCTGTCATTGTTTCCTCCAAATTAAGTTGTGCGTTTAGCAAACTTTTTCCTATACCAAATACACAATTACCATACAATGCACAAAAAAAAGGGTCAACCTATTAAGGTTAACCCCTTCTTTTCGGCACCCTTAATGTCGGTACAATATTTATTTACACTATCTTCTAGTTTTTGTTAACCTGACTTTATGTCAGCGTCCCGATTTAAATTCCTTCTCAGCACAAATTTTCTTCTGCTTTTTATATTGACGAACCCTTCGTGGGGCTGGGCTGAGGATTTTTCTGCATTAATTTCTGCGCGTATAAGTCATGACGGCAAGACTCTGGATCTCAGCGGATTGAGAATTGGTACATCGGGGGCCAAGCAACTGGCAAAGATGGAGTCTCTTTCTGGAATTAACACGCTATACCTGCAAGGTAATAATATTAAAGCTCGGGGCATGAAAGCGCTCGCCAAGTCTCCACATATGGCCGGGTTGAAGCATTTGGATCTGTGGGGCAACCTGCTGGGTGACCTGGGCCTGAAATCTATTTCTGATTCGCCTTATTTGAAGCAATTGGAATCTTTAAAGCTATGGAAAAATGAAATCAGTGATGATGGTCTTGAACTGATGGTGGCCTCCAAAAACTTCTTGAACCTGAAAACCCTGATGCTAAATGATAACTTGATCAGCCCTGCTGGGGCTGAATTTCTTGCTTCTGCCAATGAGTTGCCACAATTATTGACGTTGAATTTGTTTCGCAACGAAATCGGTGATGGTGGAGCACAGGCTTTTGCCAATTCTCAAAGTTTCCCAAAACTGGAATCGTTGTATCTGGGGCAAAATAGTATTGCGGATCAAGGAGCTATTGCTTTGATCGAGTCACAAAATTTCCCTCAATTAAAAGTTCTGGATTTGGCAATGAACCTGTTAAGCGAAGCAACCGCCATGGCGGCTTTCAAGGTCAATCGTAAGGAAAAAGTGCAAATTATCTACCGCTGACCAGCCACAGGAAGTGGAAATCTTAACTATGAGAAATTTCCTTATATTAATAATATTGCTCCTGGTTCTTGCATTTTCCTCCCCGGCATTTGCCGCCGATTCTTTTCCTTATAAAGATGTGGGTGATGGAAAACCTGCGACTTCTGTCACTTTGACTTTAGTGGATGGAGTTGTGGTGGATCCGAATGGGACTATTTACCTTTCACATCGCTCGAAAAACCGTATTAGGAAGATTACTCCCGATGGCATCATCACCACTATCGCGGGTAACGGGATTGCCGGGTTTTCTGGAGATGGGGGTCCTGCTCTGGACGCGGCGCTAAATTTCCCCGCAGGATTGGCGTTGGATAATGAGCATAATTTATACATTGCAGATCGAAATAATCACCGGATTCGTAAAGTTACCCCTGATGGCATTATCACCACTGTAGTGGGGACCGGTTCTCCAGGTTTTGGCGGGGATGGAGGTTTGGCGTTGGAGGCCCAGCTCAATTTGCCATCAGATGTTGAAGTTGGGCCGAATGGAAACCTCTATTTTTCTGACCGGTCCAACCATCGTATTCGCAAAATGGATGCTCGTGGAACCATCACTACCGTGGCGGGGGTTGGTCTGGAAGGTTTTGGGGGTGATTTTGGTTTGGCCACAAACGCAATACTGAAATTTCCTTTTGGTATTTCACTGGATCGGCAGGGAAACTTGTATATTGCTGATCGCGGTAATAACCGGGTGAGGAAGGTGGATACCCAGGGAATCATTACCACCCTGGCTGGTGACAGCATGCATTCGTTTGGTGGAGATTATGGTCCCGCTTCCTATTCTAACCTGGCTTATCCCACGGATGTGGCGGTGGATGGGGAGGGTAATATATATATTGCTGACCGGAATAATAATCGAATTCGAAAAATAGACCAACAAGGTGTCATTACTACTTTAATGGGAATGGGCAAGACTGATTTTAATGGTGATAATGAAATTGCTCCTGAGACCAGCCTATACCTTCCTCTTGTTCTGGCCATTCACCCTAAAGGCCAGTTGGTGGTAGTGGATCGCACTCATTTTCGCGTGCGGAGTGTCGGGTTGAAAAATTATCGTGTGACCACGGTCGCTGGTAACGGTGAATCACTTTTTAAAGGGGATGGAGGGCCTGGGCAGGGAGCAACCCTGAATACTCCTTCGGGAATTGTCATAGACAGTCACGATAATATCCTGTTTGCTGATTTGCAACATCATCGGATTCGCAAACTGGCTCCAGATGGAATCATTACTACGTTTGCGGGAAACGGGAGAGAGGGCAGTGAAGGAAATGGAGGGCCGGCCTTGTCTGCCGCCTTATTTATGCCTTCAACGATTGCCATTGATAGCGAGGATAATCTGTATGTTGTTCACCGACTTGGCAATGGCTGGGTTATACGAAAAATAGATGCCGCAGGCACGATAACGCATTTTGCCGGAAATGGACAACAGGGCAGTGATGGGGATGGCGGACCTGCGGTGGAAGCTGCGTTTTACACGATCAGTGATATTGCTACCGATAAGGCCGGGAATGTATATATTTCAGATTCTACAAGTCGTTCGATCCGAAAAATAGATAAGGATGGCACCATCCACAAAGTGTTGGATGAGACCCTGGTGCCTATGGGCGAAGAGTTTCATCCCCGCAGTGTTCGAGTGGATGATTCAGGAGCGATTTATTTTTCTGATTCAGGAAGTAGCCGAATTGGTAAATTAGGGGTGGATGGGAAATTTCAAATTGTTGGTGGGACTGGAGAATTTGTGGATGCAGGTGATAATGGCCTTGCGGTCGATGCGGGTATCAGGTCTCCGGGTGGATTAGTCTTGGGTTCGGATGGAACCCTGTATCTGGCAGAAGAACAAACGGCCAGAATCAGGAAGATTGATCCGAGCGGCATTATTTCTCTTGTTGCCGGTACCGGAGAACCGGGATTTTCGGGGGATCAAGGACTTGCTACTGAGGCTCAGTTGAAAAGACCCTACAGAATGGTTTTTGATAAAAATGGAAATTTAATCTTTACCGATCGAGACAACAACCGCATCCGCAAGATAGACAGGCAGGGAAATATAGCCACGATTGCCGGTCACGGTAATTTTGGTTGGATGCAGGATGGCCTTGAAGTCAAGATAACTGTTCATAATTTTCCGTAATTTTTTTTGATAATTACTTCCCCTGGTTTATTTTTCTTCCCCCTGATCAACCTGCAAAAAATTGAGGGAAAGGGGTGCTATAATTCTGTTTCACCAGCAACTTGATTAATATAATGAAAGATTTTGAATAAGTATGAATGTTTCTGAAATAGCAAAAAGCGCAAATACTTCCGCATTAGTTCTGGCTCATCTTTCTACGGATTTAAAGAACCAGGCTTTGAGGCTGATGGCGGATGCCCTGGAGGCGAATTGCGATTCGATTTTAGCGGCAAATAAAAAGGATCTGGAGTTTGCCAATAATGAGGGAATTCCCAAGGCATTGGTTGACCGTTTAGTCTTGAATGAGGAAAAAGTCCGAGGCATGTCTAAGGGCATTCGCAGTGTAGTGGAATTGCAGGATCCGGTTGGGGTGGTGAAAAGTGTTATGGAGATGGATCAGGATCTGGTGGTGGAGCAAGTCACTTGCCCTATTGGCGTGATTGGAGCAATTTTTGAGGCTCGGCCTGATGCGGTTCCGCAAATTTCCTCTTTATGTTTTAAGTCGGGCAATGCTGTCATATTGAAGGGGGGAACAGAGGCACAGAATTCCAATAAGGTGATTGTTAGTCTTTTAGTGGAAGCCATGAATAAAGTGCCTGGCGTTCCTAATACGGCGATCCAGATGATTGAGACACGCTTGGAAGTTGCGGACATGCTTAAGGAAGATAAATACATCCATTTAATTGTTCCCCGAGGGAGCAATGCTTTCGTGAGGTACATTCAGGAGAATACACGGATTCCTGTCCTGGGTCATTCAGAAGGAATTTGTCATGGCTATATTGATAAATTCGCGGATATGGATAAGGCCATTAGGATTTGTTTGGACTCCAAGTTGCAATATCCTGCGGCTTGCAATGCGATAGAGACTCTGCTGGTACATAAAGATATCGCTGACAAGGTTCTGCCAGGTTTGGTGGAAAAATATAGAGAAAAACAGGTAGAACTTGTAGGTTGCCTCAAAACATGCCATCTAATTGCTGAGGTGGCCCAGGCTTGTGAGTCGGACTGGGATTTAGAATATAATGACCTTAAACTGTCCATTAAAGTTGTAGATAGTCTTTCTGACGCAATAAAGTTTATCAACAAACATGGTTCTGGGCATACGGATGTGATCATTACCGAAAATAGAGACCGGGCAGACCAGTTTCTTAATGAGGTGGGTTCGGCCAGTGTTATGTGGAATGCGTCTACCCGTTTTGCCGATGGTTTCAGGTATGGATTGGGGGCTGAAATTGGTATTAGCACCAACAGAACGCATGCGAGAGGACCGGTAGGGTTGGAAGGACTGGTTATCTATAAATACAAACTTTTTGGCAAAGGCCAAATCGTTGCTGACTACTCCGGTGACAATGCCCGTGAATTCACTCACACTCTTAGGCAGAGTGCCGATTAGTAATTTTCGTGTCTGCTAGCGAAAATTTATCTCGGCATGAGGAGCCATTACCCCTTGGCCCCACATCTGGTGGCTGGTGGCTCTTTTCCTTATTGCTTTCAGCGACCCTTGTAACAACATTTCTATCTGGAGGTTTGCTCTTTTCAGTTAGCTTGATTCTGATATTAGGCGCGCATGAATTCGGGCATTACTGGGCCAGCAGAAGAAATGGGGTTCGATCAACGCTTCCTTATTTTATTCCTGCACCCCCTGTTTTTATTGCTGGAACTTTTGGTGCCTTTATTCAGATTAAACAGGTTATTCCCAATAGAAGGGTTTTGATAGAAATCGGTTCTGCCGGTCCCATAGCGGGTTTTATTGTAGCCTTGCCGACTTTGATATATGGTTTGTCCCTATCAACCGTATCACCCGTACTGGGTATTGAAGGTGTTAATTTTGGCAGTTCATTGATATTGAACCTTTGCTCGGAATGGGTCCTGGGGGTGAACCCTCAGTCCCCCAACTTGAATATCCATCTCCACCCCATAGCATTTGCAGGTTGGATAGGGATGTTTGTGACGGCATTAAACCTGATACCCATAGGTCAATTGGATGGTGGGCATATCATCTTTGCTCTTTTCCCGAATAAACATGGGTTGCTGGGACGTATTTTTTATGTAGCTTTATTTCCACTGGGTTATTTTTGGTCAGGTTGGTTTTTCTGGGCGGTGATGATAGCACTGGTAGGGTTTAAAACTGCTCCCTTAGTAGATGAAAAAGAAGATTTGAGTCATCGGGAAAAGCTTCTGGGGCTGGTATCCATAGCCATATTTCTAGTAACATTTATACCTGTTCCTTTCTCATTGATATAAAAGATAACCTATTGAATAATATATAAATAGGTATATTTTAAGGAGCATAAACTGTAATCTGGAGGCTTCAAATATTGGGGATACAATAATAAATAAGCTGTTGAAATTTAAGGTTTTATATTGCCTAGTTTTGGGGCTAAAATGGCGGATATATGGTAAGCTATTGTTATTAAAGGGAATTTTTGTCAAAAAATTGTCGAAATTGGAGTGTTGCATCTATAATATTATTGACAGGGGTAGGGGCGTATGGTACCTTTTTATCATTCTGGGGTACTGAGCTTCTGTCCTTAATCAGGGCATTTTCCAATAAAGAGAACATTCTTGGTTGCCATCAAGGTTTCTTTTTAGAAGTTTAGTACCCCTTTTTTCATTCCTGCGGTCTCTTTCCCTTAAATTTTTAATGAAATATATTAATCAGACAATAATTTATGTGTAAAAAACTGAAAAGGAATTTAATTAAGCCTTTGCCTAAATATATAGCAGTTGTTTTTTTGATTTGTGCAGTTTTAATATCAAATTCTATGGCTGGTGGATTGGAGCCATTGACTGGTTTGCAAAGAGCGGTGGATAAAGCAGGATCTCTTTATGATGGAAATGATGTTCTGGTTTTAGCTGACAAAGAATATCAAGTCCAGAAATATTATTATCAAGTTCAAAGCAAAACGCAGAAACTTGAAATACTAAATGAAGTGAAGGGGCATTTCGAAAAGGCTGTTACAAAAGCGGAAGAGAAATTTGATTCAGGTGAAGAGGACGTCAGTCAATCGGCCATTACAAAGCTTAAACTAGGCCTCGCTGGTACCTTGAATAGCATTATTGAGTTGGAAAGTGAAATCAAGATTGCAAAATTATCCCTGGCTTTAATTTTAAAAGATAGTTCATTTCCTGATAGAGAAATGTTGGATTCTAATATAGAACCTGTCCAATTCAAATTTGATAATTATGATACATGGTTTAAGGAATCTGGGTTGGCTCCTGTTTTGGATCCAAACGGAATAAATTTCTCAAGCAAAGAGCTGGCACTCAGGACGGGTTATTTAAAAGCAATTGAAACCAGAGAGAAACTTAACCTTTCTAAATCGAACCGTAAAATTACTCGGGCTTTGCTGGTGAGTGAAGTGGCAAACTATGATTTTGGGATTGGAGATGCAGGAGACTTGTTTGAAGCACTTATTATATACACTCGAGTGCTGAGCGGCTATTATGATTCGGTTTATCACTTTAATCTGGCTGTTGCAGATTTAAATCGGGTAAAAGCCTCATGGACAGAGAAACCCTGAAATATTGGTTGGCTTTAAATATGGTTGTTGGGGTGGGGCGAACCTTGTTCCACCGCCTTGTGCAGGGTTTTGGTTCGCCTCGGCAGGTGTTTTCTGCATCAAGAAGAGATTTGCTGGGAATTCAAGGTGTTGGCGGCAAGGTTGCAGACGAAATCAAGCGTTTTGATGTCGATTTAAACGCAGAACGTGAATTACGATTGGCGGATAATGAGGGTTTACGGGTTTTAACTCTTGAAAGCCCGGAATACTCGCCATTATTGAAGTCTATTTATGATCCTCCACCGATTCTATATATTAAAGGAAAAGCTTTAAATACTATTGCTTTGCCTTTAGCGGTTGTGGGCACACGCACTCCTTCTGAATATGGAAAACTGGTCGCAGAAAGACTTTGCTTAAAACTGGCTTCTGCCGGTTTTAGTATAATCAGCGGTTTGGCCAGGGGAATTGATACTTTGGCTCACAAGGCGGCTTTATCTGCCGGTGCAGATACGATTGCTGTTTTTGGTTGTGGATTGGGGCATACTTATCCACCGGAGAACATAAACTTAAGGAAAAAAATTGTTGAGCAAGGGGCTATCTTATCTGAGTTTCCTGTTTTCATGAGACCGGACCGTAATAATTTCCCAGCACGAAACAGAATTTTGAGTGGTTTGGCATTAGGTACAGTGGTTGTCGAAGCGGCTGAAAAAAGTGGAGCCTTGATTACTGCTGATTTTGCTTTGGAACAGGGCAGGGAGGTTTTTGCGATTCCAGGGAATATCACCTCTCCTAAAAGCAAAGGGACGAATAACTTGATCAAGTCTGGTGCTAAGTTGGTCGATAGTCCTGAATCTATCCTCGAAGAGTTGTTGCCTGCATTGGGTGAAAGTTTGAAAGCTCAGATAGATAATGTGGAATCAAAAATCTTGCTTGATAATGACGAGGAAAAGAAGATTTTCTCATTATTATCATTGGAAGGCAGACATATAGATAATTTGATTGAAAACAGTAATTTGTCTCCTGCGCAAGTTTCGGCTACACTGTTGCAACTGGAATTGCGAGGTGTGGTTCGTCAATTGAGTGGGAAAATGTATATTTCTAA
>JABIXH010000254.1 GCA_018664975.1 Nitrospina sp.
AGAGATTGTCAGTCATAACCCCGGCGGATATCATCTTAACAAGAAGAAACTTATTCTTCGGGCCGAAATTGTTGAATTAGATGGAATTTTGCACAAAAGTGTTCCTCTGCTATATGGCAATAAAAGTTACGGAACATTGTTAATGGGTTTTTCTTTGAGGGAATTAAATTTAAAGCTGGTAAATAACAGACAAACAACCATTCTAGTTTGCGTCAGTATTTTTATTTTAGGCACCATTTTATCCTTACTCTTTGCTGACATGGTAACCACACCGCTCCAACAGCTTAAAAATGCTGCCAATGAAGTTGCGGAAGGAGAATACGATACTAAAATTAATATTGACTCCACAGATGAAGTCGGCCAGTTAGGCCAAGCAATGAAGGTGATGATAGAGAAAATTAACCAATCTATGAAAGAAGTTATTGTCATCAATAGAGAGTTGGAAGCGGCTCGTGATCTGGCTCAGGAAGCCAGTAGCACCAAAAGCAGATTTCTTTCATCAGTGAGTCATGAACTACGTACGCCTTTGAACGCAATAATTGGCTATTCAGAATTAGGTCTGGAGTTTGATGAGGAGGACAATAAGGAAGAGCTTTTTGAAGATCAAATTTCAAACTTAACACAAATCCTGAGCGCAGGTCAGCATTTGCTGACCTTGATAAATGAAATACTGGATCTGGCCGCTATTGAGTCGGGCAAATCAACTTTATCTATTGAACCCATAAACCTGGAAAACTTAATTGAAGAGGTTTTATCTTTGACAAGACCTCAAGCTGAGAAATATGGCATTAAATTGATTAACAATATTCAATCGGTTAGCAATTTTTCTGTTTTATGCGACAAAACCCGATTGAAGCAGGTTTTACTTAATTTAATATCTAATGCTATCAAATATAACTCTCAAGATGGAGCGGTTACCTTATCCATTGAACCCATTAATCTTGCAACAATTAGAATCAATATTTCTGATACAGGCCCGGGAATACCATTAGAAAAACAGAAATATTTGTTCAATCCTTTTTCACGACTTGGAGCAGAGGATACCACCACTGAAGGCTCCGGTATTGGTTTAACCATTACAAAAAAACTTGTTGAACTCATGGGTGGCACCATAAATTTTAATAGCGAATTAGGGGTCGGAACTTGTTTTTATGTTGATTTTCAACTCTCAAATGAGATGGAACAAATGGTGTCTGCTTCCGTAAAAGCTGAAACTTTTGAGCTGAAAAAAACAGAAAAAGGAGAAGGAAGTTTTTGTATTCTGTACATAGAAGATAATGATACCAATACCCAATTGGTGCAAAAAGTGTTAAGGAAAAATCGCCCGGTGGTGAAATTGATATGCGCAAACCATGCAAGGAAGGGTATTGAGCTAGCGGTCAAAAATCAGCCTGATTTGATTTTAATGGACATTCAATTGCCCGATATAGATGGCATTCAAGCTTTCAAAAAATTGCAGACTTTTAAAGAGACAAATGGTATCCCCGTTATTGCTTTGAGTGCAAATGCGATGAAACATCAAGTTGAAGAAGTGATGTCTCTGGGTTTTAAATTTTATTTGACTAAACCGATCAATATTAAGCAACTTCTGGAAAAGATTGACCAATATTGGCAAGCAACTGGAAGTGAGAAACAATGAGAAATTTTATTTTAAAAGTTAGACAACGTAATTTTCGAACCCCTTCCTTCCGAATAATTAACTGTGTAGTAATTGTATTGCTGACAATCGAAAACAGTGACCATAGAAATTCGGGGTCTCCAATCCTCCATTAACGGAAATGGTTGCCGGAAAAGACGGGTAATATTAATGAAGACATTAAAGGGTGTGTGTTTGAAAATTAACGATCATTAGAATATCGTTGATATAGGTTTTATAATTTTCTAACCTAACAGGTTTTGAAATGAAAAAAGCTGTTTTAGGTTTTGCGGTTGCTTTTTTTTTACTAAGTGTTTCAGCTTGCTCATCTGAGCTGTCTGACAAAAAAGCGGTGCAAATTGCGAAGGATAAGTATTTTCAGAAACAGGTGAAGGAATTAAAAATTTATGAGCCTCAGGCAACCAGATCCAGCCTGCGTTTATTGGTTGAAAGTTCAGAAGTGCTATTCAATGACGGGGCAAATGCAAAAGTGAAACTCGTTTTGAAGCAAAAGGATGATCCCAGACTAGGAATGTTCAATAAGCCATATTCGGTTGAGATCGAGGTTACTAAGCCAGAGTAAGTGGGGTCAAAGTGTTTAAAGGTTGTTTTAAGGATTTTTGCAGGGCACCCATTAGATATCTAATGGTCAATCACTTTTAACAATTGTGCGATTCGGTGATCCTAGTATGGGAAATAGAAATACTTGCTCCCTAAAAACTGGAAAAATATACAGTAGAAGTTTGATTATTTATTATAGATCACTATAGCCTTTCTAAAGTCTTCCATTTCTAACCCGTATTTTTTACTTAGCTGTCCCAGCTTTTGTCCTGATGAGATATTTTCGGGAAGGGCAAGTTTATTCAAGAGGTGCTTTACTGGTACTCCTGATAAATTTTCAACGTCTTTCAAAGTCATTGAGCCGCGAATTTTTTCTGCGAACCGCTCATTACCTGTTCTGGGTTTAAATTTATTTGTATGGTTTTGTTTTCCACCTGTTGCTGATGGAATTTGTTCCGTAGGGCTCAGAAAGGGAGCAATGGCGATTATTACAAGCATTAGAAAGCTGATAACGCCAAAACCGACACGTATTCCTGATCCTTCCCGAGGTTTATTTTGAATTGTGGAAGTAATCCATCGCCAATGAAGGGCGAGGTGAACTGCAACTACAGCTGTTAAAAACACCGCTATCCAAAAGTGTATCTCCCCCCATTCATGCCGGGTCAAGGACCAAAGAGCCAAATGTTCACCGCTACCAGGTGGAAGGATGTAGCGAATCAGAAGCCCCGAACCTAACAAGAGAATTAAGCCAATGAAAGCTAAGATATCAATGAAAAAATTTAAATGAGAACGTTTCAAAGTTTCATCCCCGATTAATTTTTTGGCTTATTCTTAGATATTTATACTTCAAATTTTAAACTGAAGTCACCATTTTATTTGGGCCGCAAGGTCTTATGCCTAAGGAATATAGAAAACTAGGTTCTCAATTTAAAAGAGTGTGTATAAGGATCAATATGTAGTCAAATCACCAAGGGTAAATGTTTTTTTGATAGCAAAAAACTAGAGAAAAGACTGGAGAAAGATGTAAAAAATAACAAATATTGATCATAGCAGAACTTGTTTTCCCTATATCCTGTAAGGTTATAATCTATTCCTTTGGTAACTAATTTCTCAATGAACATAATTTAAAATACTGTTGCGCAATGTTGACAGAGGTTTTATGTTTGACCTTCTTGTTTTAGTCTGAACGCTACGAAGGATATGTTAATATGTAGATAATGAAGGAGTCCATGAGGGTAGTGTCTCATTGCTTTAGGATTTCATAAGTTGGTTTGATCTGTTTTGTCAAAATTCCACGCTTGGACAGACCGGCAAGTAGCTGAATCTTTTTACCTGTAGAAGTTCTTCGCCCCCTCCTTATTTTAAGGACTTTCGGGTTTAGCACTCAGTCCCTTTTTATCATGAGATAAAAAGGGATACCGTCCTTTTTCAGTGGAAGGTTGTGATCCATATGGCCTTTGTATTGAGCGGTGTCTTTTTTACTCTTATGGATCGTATAGCCCCTGGCACCGCCGACCACTGAAAATTTTAAATCCAATAAAACAGCGGTAACGATGCCAGCCGCTCAACATAGGTTATTTGATTCTCTGGGATATTTTTTCGAAGCACAGGACTTCAGCTTGAATAGATGGGATATTGTAAGAAATGTCGAGAAGGAATATAATGGAGGCATGAAAAATTTCTCCGACATTTACAGGAAACCTTTTTTTGCCTGCATCTTCTGCGTGATTTATACCGCCCTCTCTTTTGGCATTGCCCTATTCGGTCAATGATTTGATACCGGCAAATCCTAGAATTTCAAAAGAGTTTTCACCTTGTTCTCAAAACTATCCTTGGACAAGGGTTTGACGATGTAGTCGCGTATCCCCCACTTCAAGGCTTCGACCACTTTTTCTTTCGAATCTTCCACGGTCACCATGAGAAACGGCGTATCTTTAAATGCCTCTTCCTTTTTAACAGCCCGGAAAAATTCCAAGCCATCCATCACCGGCATGTGCCAGTCAGAAATAATCAAATCGGCTCTTTGAGTCTGAAGTTTATCCAGAGCGGTTTGGCCATTTGTGGACGCGACAATTCTATTAATTCCCATTTTTTTCAGCATTTCAATAATCATAGTCCGGGAGACTCTTTCATCTTCAACCACACAAATCGTATAATCCATTAAAACCTCCATCTCGCCATCAAGCTTAATGAATCCAGCAGGTTACCATTAATTTGCCTGCCAAAATTATAGCACTTTTTTTGTGGAATTTATATTTCTTGCCAGCTTGACACTTGTCCCTAGACATTTTATTTATATAACAGGATAAGGAATATCCTCTCGGCCGAGAGACATGATAACTGCGACATTAACCACTTTCAAAAGGAGAACATCATGAATCTCGTTACATTCAACCCAGAGCAAAATTTAGACAGCTTTTTCGACACGGACCGGTTTTTTGGTTTTCCCAGAGCAAACCTGGATCGTCCAACGGTCCTGCCGAAAGTCAATGTGACTGAAAAAGACGAAGCGTTTTATCTTGAGGCAGAAACTCCCGGCTTCACAGAGAAAGATGTGTCAGTTGAGTTCCATAACGGAATTTTGACCCTAAAGGGCCAACAGGAAAAGAACTCAGAAGTCGAAAAAAATGACTACAGTATCCAGGAGTTTAGCAGGCAAAGTTTTGAGAGAAGCTTCCGGCTAAGTGATCAGATTGACCCTGAAATGGTTTCAGCCAAATTGGATCAGGGAGTCCTGAAGATTACTTTGCCAAAAAAAGAGCAGGTAAAACCGAAAAAAATCGAGGTCAAACCTGCCTCTTGAGACAATGTTGCTCATCGGCTTGTACCGGGCACCTCCCGGTATGAGCCGGTTTTACTTTTGAGGCCACCAAAACTATTTAATGGCTCAACCGTTAATTTTTCATGCGGCCCAGGGTAGACTTATGGTAAAACATCAGAAGTCCAGGTGAAATCGGCACAACTTGGTGACCCAACCCGCAA
>JABIXH010000108.1 GCA_018664975.1 Nitrospina sp.
CGCCTGTTCCCACCAAAGAAGAGATTGAAAGCTGGAAAACGAAGGAGTTGTTCCTCGATCCACTGCTTTAAAGGAATTTTAAATTACATAAAGCCGATCCCGTTTAACGGGGTCGGCTTTATTTTTGCCTGTTCGACAAAATTAGTACAGGTTTGATAGAATGGGTGCATTGATATGCGTGTGATACTTCGGAGATAGAAATGAGTAAAATTGACGATTTGGTAAAAGACAACCTGCTAGAAGATGGAACTATCCTGCATCTTCGTGATAAATACATAGGCATACGAGGTTGCATGGAACTTGCAACAAAAGAAGCCTTAAAAACAGTAACGCAACTTATTCTTCCAGGAAACCAGATTGCGGATGAAGGTTTGGAGGCACTGGCTGATTCTCCCTACTTGATCAATCTGGAAGCTCTCAATATCAATCACAATGATATTGGTGATGATGGAGCAGTCTCCCTGGCCAATTCAGAAAACCTACCCAGATTGAAAGAAGTTTCTATGTTCGGGAATGTTATTGGAGATCGAGGAGCCCAGGCTTTCGCTAACTCTGCCCAAAGTAAAAAATACGTCAAACTGGATCTTTATAAAAACCAGTATACGGACATCGGTTATAAGGCCCTCACAGAATCAGAGAACCTTAAAAACTGCGAAGAACTGGAAGTCTACAGAGATTAATAATGTTCCCGCCAAGAGGGTTCTGGTCGGCTAGCAATCCTCTTATTTCTTCATCGAAAATTATAGACGTCTTTCCCGATATCCCAAGAAACCCAGGCGACACTCAGCATTTATCCTTTTTCAGCCCATTGAGAAACATCATAAGTCTTGACCTGCAAAGCATGGATAAGTTTCGGGGTGCCAGTCATTTCTACATCGAGAGCTTTATGAACCAATCGAATCCGTTCCATGGTATTAACATTTTCAAATTGGGGTGAAACAACCACTATAGAATAGTGCCCGCCGCCACCTGCCGCCTTATGCCCACGATGAAGGTGACTCTCATCAATAATATCTACATGTTCCGCAGAAAGTTTCTCTTTAAGGTTTTGATTTATTATTTCAACAGTATCCATAAAATTTCTAAGAGGTTTTAAGGGGTTTATAGTTGGGTTTTATTCAGAAGGTTTGGGACGAAATCCCACATCCGGAAAATCTTCAAACTGTTTGAGGTTATCCTGGAACTTCTGGAAAGCCGCATTTTCTTGTTCGCCCATCAGTTTGGCCCGGCAACGCGCACAAACAGGAATTTTTTCAGAATCTTAACTTCTAATTCTGTTTTTGACTCCACACTGAGGGCAAGGTATGATAGCTAAGTCAGGATCAGTCATTACTTATCATAACAAACCGATAGCAGAAGTTAAAAGAGTTCTTACAAGTATTTCATAAAATGTTTATATTTAAGCAGGCTGGCCCCAATCAAAAAGTTCCTTTCACCACCAAATTAGCCTTGGTGTTCTGGATCATTCTGAGTTTGGCTATATTATCCTTTTTTGCTTTCAGCATTTTCTTAATTGCCTTGATGGTTGGTGTTGTTTTATTTGCGACCAACCTGTTCCAGAAAAACAAAGGCTCCATACCCAAATCTCCTTCAGGGTTTCAAACCCGAACCTATACTTCGCCCCGTAATATCAAGAATGATGATGTAATAGATATTTAGCGGTCCCACTCACCAATCTGAGCCAATGCTATCCCCGTTTACGACCCGCAGGTCTTTTATAAATATGGGTGGCCTTACCGTAATAGGCTTCGGCCGATTCCATGATCGTTTCAGAAAGAGTTGGATGAGGATGAATCGAATGAGCCAAATCTTTTGCTTTCAAGCCATGATCTACTGCCAGGACCCCCTCCCCTATTAATTCACCCGCGCCTACCCCTGATATTCCCATACCCAGAACTTGATCTGTATCTGGATCAAGAATCAGTTTAGTAACACCTTCGTGTCTACCCAGAGTCTGAGCTCTTCCAGACGCGCCCCAGGGGAATTTTGCCACTTGAATTTTTCTATTACTGCTTTTTGCCTCGTCCTCTGTTAATCCACACCAGGCTATTTCAGGATCGGTAAAAACTACAGCCGGAACACAATGCTCCTTTTGTCTGTAGTTTTCTCCAGTCAGAATTTCGACAACAGCTTTTCCTTCTGCGGAAGCTTTATGAGCCAGCATGGCTCCTCCAATCACGTCACCAATTGCAAATATGGAGGGCTCAGCAGTTTGAAATTTTTTATCCACATAAATAAAACCCTTTTCATCTGTTTTGATTTTTGTCGCTTCCAAACCAATATCAACCGTATTAGGTTTTCTACCTACCGCTATCAAGACCCGGTCATAAAGATTAGATTTTAATTTCTCGGGGCCATCAAATTGAACCGCCACCTGATTTCCATCCAATTCACAAGAGACCACTTGTGTATTTAAATGTATATCCTTGAATTTCGTTTTAAATTTGGATAATAAAACTCGAACAAGATCACGGTCCACTCCTGGTAACAGTTCACCCGTCATTTCAACCACTGTCACCCGGCTACCTAACGAGGCATATACCGTTCCCATTTCCAATCCAATATATCCACCTCCAACAACCAATAAGTTCTCCGGGATTTCCTCCAACTCCAGCGCCGTGGTAGAAGTCAAAATCCGTTTGCCAACTTGGGAAAATAATGGAGGGCATACCGGCTGGGACCCGGTAGCCAGAATACAATAATCAAATTCCAGGATGTCTGTATCGTTAAGTATAAGATTATGATTATTAAAGAGACGGGCCCGCCCTTGTAAGAATTCCACCCCGCGCTGTTTACAGAGTGAAACAAGACCCTTTGCCATTTTATTGATGATTTCCCGGTTCCAGTCACGAATCCGGTTCAAATCAATTTCTGGAGGTTGAAATTTCAACCCAAACGCTGCCGCGTCACGCGTTTCTTCAATCAATTTTGCAAGATGAAGTAATGCCTTAGATGGAATACACCCTCTATGCAGGCACACACCTCCAGGTTGAGGGTTTTCATCGATCAAAGAAACATTCATACCCAGGTCGGCCGCCAAAAAAGCGGCGGTATATCCTCCAGGTCCGCCACCAAGAATAACAACACGTTTTTTATCCATAGAATTGAACTATTTTTTCAAGGTTCGAATTAACGGTGTCTTTTGCGGCTCAATTGTTCCCAAACTCTTGGCTCGGCTTTAGAATTCATTTTGCCAAACATATAATGAAAAAGTTTTTTCGCATCCTGTTTGCTAACACGTTCCCCAACCAGTCGCGAGACAATGGACTCTTCAATTTGCATAAATGGTTGCAATTGTTTCCCCACCTTTTTAACGATTTGAAGGTTGCTAAAATCTGAAGCGGGTATACTTTTTTCAGCGCCCCCCCTTTGCTTACGATTCCTATTTTTTTTCAGAGAGTCCTCATCCTGGAGTTCCGTTGTGGCATCAATATATTTTTTAGATAAATCTTTAAAACCAATAAAGTAAGGCAGGGCAAATCCTGACTCCCTATCACATAATGATTCGAGGTCATTTTGAACAACTGAGACCAAATTTTCAGGTTGAATCCTAGAACCCCAGTCCTTCCATTCCCACAAACTGTCATCAGCCAGAGTCAATGCATTAATATCCGCAAGATACCTTAAAAATAATTCGACAGTCTCCTCACTCAAATCATCAGGCACAATGAATTCTATAAAAAAACTAATCCATTCATCCAAGGTCATCCTGCCTGAATAAACTTTATCCATTAACTCATCCTTTAACCGGAATTATTCTATCCAGGCGTTTTTGAAACATTTTTCTCCATTCATTTGATAGGGATGGATGGGAAATCAGGTTTTTCATATTTGGGACATTTGCACCGCCTTTGCGTAAGAGAGCATTGGCATCTTCAATAGAAATTCCATTAGGATCTTTATGAATTAATTTTATGGGGCTACCCGATTCCACCATACCTGTTTTAAGCACCCTGAGATAGTAACCACTGAAACCGGTTTTTTGAACACTACAGGCCATACTTTGATCATTAAACACTTTATTCAATTTATGGCATGGCTGGCGGGGTTGAGAAATTTGAATCTGAGCGGACCCGACTTCAAAAATATCACCAATACAAACGTCGGTTTCAAACATTCCTTCCAAGCTTAAGTTTTCACCGAAAGCTCCTGGGGCAAGTTTCCGATTTAGTTTATCATTCCAATGAAGAAAATGCTCAACGCAGTAAGCGCATACGGCCAAGTCAACTCCACCGTGAATCTTGGTATCCCCAACGCCATCACCAGCAAAACCCAATTGATCCAGGAATATTGGATCTGAGACAGGAGTTTTAAAAATGCCTGACCTGTATTTTTTAGGACCACCATCAAGGGAAACATGCTTGGGGCTGGAAATATTTATGGAAATAATCTTCAAATAAAAATCTCCAAAATCTTAATGGAAGGCATGAAAACAAGATCAATGCTTATTTAATATAGTAATGAAAGCAATCCCTACCTTGTTTTTTGGCCATATACAGAGCCTCATCAGCGCACCTAATAAGACTTTTCACATCTTTTCCATCAATGGGGTATAAACCGACACCTATACTCAAGGTTATGTTTAGTTCATGATCTTCGATAAAAAAAGTAGGGCGAATTTTTTCTAGTAGTTTTTGTGCAAGTTTGCCTGCATCCTCCTGGCTTGAGATGTCCGGTAAAAGAAGAATAAATTCGTCACCCCCAAGTCGAGCCACGGTATCCTGTTGACGTAAACATTCTTTCAGCCTGTTTCCCACTGCCTGCAGAAGCTGATCTCCAATATCATGACCTAAATTATCATTAATTTGTTTGAAACGATCAAAGTCTATATACAGTAAACCCACCAGACTTTTGTTTCGTTGTGCCTGGAGTAATGACATTTCTAATCGGTCGTTCAAGAGAATTCTATTTGGTAAGCCTGTTAATGCGTCATGGTAAGCCATATCTCTCATAGCACTTTCAGTTCTTTTTCTTTCCAATTCCGCTCCGGCACGCGAAGCGAATATTTTAAGAATGGAAAGAGTGCGCTTTTGATCTAACATGGGTTTGTCGTCCATGATGGACAAATGACCGATAATTTTATAATGAGAATCAAAACAAGGGACCCCTGCATAGCTGACCACTTTCAAATCTTTCAGGGTTTGATCGTTTGGATAGGAGTCGATAATACTTTTGGGGTGGAAAGCCAACATCCCAGCTAACACCTCCTCACCTGGAGTGTCTACAGTAGTGAAAATTTTCTTTTCAGAATAATCATTACCTTCCCATCCGGCAAGAATAGAACACTTTAAGTCTTTAATATTAATAGATTCATTTACGAAAGCATATTTTACAGGTAGTGCTTTAGCTAAATGAAAGACTAGAGATCTAAAAAACTCATCTCCAACTTGTGAGGAAGTACCTTCAACAATTTGCCTGAAAGCTTCTTTCTCAATTTGACGTTTGATCTCTCCCCCAATGCTGGCTACAACAGCTTCTAAAATAGATTGCTCGTTTTTTAACCACTGTCGATCCGATTTTTTTGAGCCTAGTGCGACAAAACCCCAGTAACTGGAATTAATTTCCAAAGGAACAATAAATAAAGACCTTAAAGATAACTGCTTAAATATTCCTTTGGGAAAATTGGACCCCTGCCTTTCATAGGTAATAATGGATTGTCTCTTTTTCAGAGGCTGGAACACTTCTTCGATTCCCAACTCGGCATAACTTAATCCCTCGGCCTTGAAGTTGAGTCCTGCAACATCTTTATTTTCTGTCCAGGCAAACTCGAGGTTACACATCTGAGATCTCTCAGAATCCGTAAAATGCTTAAAAATAAAAGCCCCATCAACACTAGCGGCTTTCCCCAATTCCTCCAGAGCCTGACTGATTGCTGATTGAAAATCTGCAACTGTCAGTAATTTATGCGTTGCATTGGAAACTCCTTGCAATAACTCATCTTGAACAGCCAGGGAATGCTCAGCCAACGATCTTTGCTCTTTTTCCCCTTCTAGTTTTATTGCAGACCTTATGGATTGAGAAAGACTTTCAACCGAAAGCCTTGACTTGATTAAGTAATCCGTGGCTCCCGCCTTCATAACCTCAACCGCCTTTTCCTGATCTCCCTGGGAAGTCAAAAATATAACTGGAGTGAAACTATTTTTATCATTTAAATATTTTAAAAGTGAGAGTCCGTCAGCTTTTCCCAAGTGGAGATCCATGAGACAGATATCATGCCTATCATTATCTATATGGGCCATTGCTTCATCGCCTGTCATAGCAAAATCCACAGATATATTTGATTCTGACAATCCTTCTTTAAGCATCTCCTTTACAAGGAAAATATCGTCTTCATCATCATCAATTATTAATATTTTTAATGGGTTATCTGCCATAACAATAAATACAAAATATTTTTAAAGGGATATCACTTAAAGCAAACCACGGATGAAGAACTAATCATGACACGATAGCTCAAATACTGGGGAATATCAAGACAGGCCTCAAGGCATCCAAAGATATAAAAAATAAGGACTTAGCGCCTGTGGTTTTAAGCCAAGATTTAAGTTGATCAGGTTAAAGGCAGGAGGTTGTGGGGATAGTGAATACAGGTTGGATTTATAGTCACCCTCACGTTGGTAGGTAATCACTTGTAAAGCAGAGTTTTCAAGCTTAACTTTAATTCGCTCTACGGTATCGGATATATAACCAATGCCGTCAATAAGTTTGAGTCTCATGGCTTGTGTTGAATCATAAACCCGGCCATCGGCAAGCGCCTTTACTTCCTCAATATCAAGTCCAGATCTATTTTCGGCGATAATGGAGACAAAACGATTGTGAAAATTATCAATGGTTTTCTGAAAAAGCATACGTTCCTCATCAGTGAAGGATCGAAAAGGAGACA
>JABIXH010000257.1 GCA_018664975.1 Nitrospina sp.
ATGACACAATCCCGGCGTCAATTTAAGGCTTTATTGACCGGTGATGCCAGGAGCAGGGTTTTGCGCTCACCTCAAGCGAAGGTGTTTTCTGAAGGAGTGGCTCAGGGAAAAATAACGGGAGGTTGTCTGACCCTGCTGTGTCGTTCATTAAAGACTCCCTATGAAGTCAATACTCGTAACAGGATTTTATTGATTGAAGATGTCAGCGAACCTTTGTACCGGATTGATGGCATGCTTTGGCAGTTAAAAAATGCGGGAAAGTTCAAGGGTGTGCGTGGGATTATTTTTGGGGAAATGGTCAACTGCCGTTCACAACGCAAAGGGGATGGGACGATTGAAGATATTTATGCGGATCTTTTTCCAAACCCAGGGTTTCCAATTCTGACTCATTGTCCTATAGGTCATGGGAAAGAAGTCTGGACCCTTCCATTAGAGACATCAGCCATTCTGGATAGTACATCTAAAAGCCTGGAATTAAAAAATTGTGGGGTGAAGCAGGTTAGCCGGGCCTAACTGTTACGCCTTTGGATTGCAGGAAAGTTTTGGTTTCCTGAATTGTGAATTCCTTAAAATGAAAAATAGAAGCCGCGAGCACGGCAGAGGCCTTTCCATTTACAATTCCCTCATATAAGTGCTCAAGGGTTCCTGCTCCTCCAGAAGCTATGAGGGGAATGGTGATTGACTCTGAAACGGTTCGATTGAGTTCGATGTCGTACCCGGCTTTGGTCCCATCGCGATCCATGCTGGTGAGTAGAATTTCTCCTGCTCCATAATATTCCATTTGCTGAGCCCATCTTTGGACATGAATTCCGGTCGGATTTCTTCCACCATGCGTGTAGACCTCCCAGGAAGGATCAGAGTCAGAATCTTCTAATAACAGATTCGGATGCTCGGAAGCCCAATCAGGATGAATGGATTGAGGCCCAGAGGATTGTGCCAGCTTGGCATCAATAGCGACAACGATGCACTGGCACCCAAAACGTTTGGCCGCACGTTGAACAAAATCAGGATCCTTGACGGCGGCGGTGTTGATGGCGACTTTATCCGCCCCCGCTTTCAGAAGATTACGAATATCCTCCAGGGTGCGCACGCCTCCTCCAACTGTCAAAGGCATGAATACCTTTTCAGCAGTGCGGGCCACAACGTCCAGAATAATGTCTCGCTTTTCGTGCGAGGCCGTAATGTCCAAAAAAGTTAATTCATCAGCACCCTCGCTTTCATAGGCCGATGCAATTTCTACCGGGTCGCCAGCATCGCGCAAATTGACAAAGTTGACCCCCTTGACCACTCGGCCATCTTTGACATCCAGACAAGGTATGATTCGTTTAGCCAGCATGGAGTGCATCTCGCGCTTCTTTAAAGGAAAGAGCCTTGTCATAAAGGGCTTTGCCGATGATCACCCCCTCAACGCCATAGGGTTCCAACTTGGCCAGGTTTTCTATGTCTTCAATGCGACTCACTCCCCCCGATGCGATGATCGGCAATTGTGCAGACTCAGCAAAATTTTTGATACTTTCCAAATTGGGACCCTGAAGCATGCCATCGCGGCTGATATCCGTGAAGATAAAACCGGCAATCCCATACCCTTTCATTTTTTGGGCGAGATCGGTAGCTTTTTGTTCCGAAACTTCCACCCAGCCTTTTACAGCCACTAAACCATTTTTAGCATCAATACCGACTATGATTTTTCCGGGATAACGTCGGCAGGCTTCTTCAACAAACTCCGGTTCTTTCTGAGCCACGGTGCCCAAAATAATCCGGTATGCGCCTGCCTTAACGTACGATTCAATGGCTTCAAGAGTACGAATGCCTCCCCCAACTTGTATATCCACGGAACTGCCGTAAATAATATTTTTTACAATTTCAGAATTTATGGGTAGCCCTTCGAAGGCACCATCCAAGTCCACAACATGAATGGTCTGCGCTCCTTCTTCATCCCAATGGTTGGCCATGGCGACAGGATCATTGGAGTACACGGTTTCTTGATCCGCTTTTCCCTGAGAAAGTCGTACGCACCTTCCTCCTTTTATATCAACAGCAGGTATTATTTTCATTAGCAGATTTAATCAAAAGGTTTTTAGATAAAAACCGATACTAACAGATTATAGAACAATTCTCATCTTCAACGTTGTTTGATAACCTTGAGATTGCATTATATAATCCACATTATTGAATTATTTTAAGTATTCACTATTCTGTAGAGGAGAGATTTTGAAAGCCAGCCAAACTGAACTGGAAGGAGTTTTGCTCATCGAGCCTACTATTCATGGTGATTGCCGAGGGCGGTTTTTTGAAAGTTATAAAAAGGAGGAATACCAGGCATTTGGAATTGAAGATGATTTTGTCCAGGAAAATCAATCACTCTCTCAAAAAAATGTATTAAGAGGACTCCATTATCGAATCGAACCGGAACAGGCGAAACTGGTCAGAGTGATCCGGGGAGAAGTCTTTGATGTGGTGGTGGACATGAGAAAAAAATCCCCGACTTTTGGAAAATGGCAGGGTTTTATTCTTTCAGAAAGTAATCACTTCCAGCTGTATGTTCCGGTAGGTTTTGCTCATGGGTTTTGTGTTCTTAGTGATACGGCAGAATTTTTGTACAAAGTTTCAGAATATTATTCGGCAGAAAAAGAAAAAGGAATTATCTGGAACGATCCGGATATTGGCATTAACTGGCCGATATCCAATCCCATTCTTTCTGAAAAAGATAAAATCAATCCCCGCTTGAAAAATTTGTAACGTACAAAGTGTAGTATGAAAAGGGAATTATACCTGGAGGGAGTTAGGTAGCTTTTAGGTATTTAGTGAATTCATTGAAGGCGAGATTGACAGTGTCCTCAATATTGAGTTCTTGTCCATTTTCAATGGATGCAATATTTTTTACCAGTGTTTGATCCAGATTGTTTCTGAGTTGTTTTTCAAAGCTGGTTGAATTTGTTTCAGCATTGTAGAGCGTTAAAATTTCTGTAGCGATAGTTTTTCCGGGTTTACTTTCCAGAATTTGCTCATAATCAAAGCCTTTCTTCTCACCAAACTCCAATAAGCGATCAATCTTACCTGAAATTTGCATGTATGACTCTTCACTAATGGTGGATTGAACAGAATTTGCAAAAACAGGTATCAGGCAGTCGGGGATGCCGGGTTGCTTAATATTCTTTTCCATTAGGTTGATAAAGAAGCGACCGACATGTTCCTTGCGTTGATTACGGTCCTTTCGTTTCATCCGCCTTTTGGTTCGGGCTTTGTCGTCCTTGTCCTTATTTTTGGTCGTAGTTTCTGCATTGGGTTGGATCAACTGATTAAACATGGATGAGGTGGCAGACTCCACTTGATTAAACAAATCATCCGAATTCAAATCGGAGTTGTCCTTAGCCATTTTCAATATTTTAAAAATAATATCCTGCCTGAGAGTGTCGCTCATACGTGCTTTCGTAGTTTGGTAGAGGTTGAGCTTTCCAGAAAACGAATTTTCACGGAAAGTAATATTAAACTATATGCGAAACCGATTGTTTCTTACCATTTGTGACAGGCTGATTGCAAGCCCTTCTAAAATCCTATCACAAGTTTTGTGAATTACTCAATTGGAACATTCTGGGGGTAGCGATAACTCATTTAAAATCAATATACTATGCGGAGTTTGATGAGGATTATATTTTAACTCTAATGTTCCGTTGTTTATTTACCGATGAATATTACAAGCATGAAAAGAAAAATTAAAAAAATTATTGGGTCATCAAGAAATGGATTTAAATTTGTCTGAAATTGGATTTCAAAATGCTCCTCTTGAGCAAAAAAGTACCTCAGCTTCTGTGAGTGCTTTTTTTGCGAGCGAGTTGAGCTTGAAGACAAGTGAAGGCGATCTTGTTAATCTGTCATTTGCTGGAGAGCAATCCCTGTCAGAATCCAATTCCCAGACTCTAACGCAGGACAATGGAGCGGTGCAGGAGTTTAGTTCCGTGGCTCAGGCCGCCGCCTCATATTCTCTTTCTGTGCAGGGAGATTTGAACGATGAAGAATTGGCTGCTATTAATAAGCTTGCCAATGAAATTTCTCCATTGGTCGAAGAGTTTTTTGCCAGCGGAGAATTGAACCTTGAGGACTCAACTAATATTTTGGTCAATAACCTCGGTACAATTCAACAATTAGAATTGTCCCTGGAGAGATCAGTCGTTGCAACATTTGAAGCCCGATCCATTTCGCGTTTGCCGGAAGAGGCTGGTTATGCAAATGAAATTAATGCCCCATCGAATCAGACCACTGAATTGGATACGGGAGGAATTCGGGATTTTCCGGCTCTGGTTCAATCAACTATTGATGCGGTACTTGAGTCCCAAGCAAAACATGCCCCCGAATCAGAATCAATTCTTCGGTCTTTGAATGACCTTTTAGATTTCATTCGTAACCGGCTTGGAGAGTTTTTTAATCCTCTGACCGGTCTGGATTCCTTACCTGTCGAACCTGCGCCTGCAGAATCTGCACCTGCGAGCGATGGAGCTGTTGATATCGCGCCATCGCCTTCCACTAGTGTGGAAGAAATAGTGTAATGACTCGCTAAGTAAACAAAACCCTTATGACAGCATTAAGTTTTTTTGTCTTTGCCACCGCTGGTTCGCCGGTCAGGGCATGAGTGCGCCGTTATTGATGTCGAGGGTTTGTCCAGTAAAGGAAGTTTGCTCTTCAGAAATCAAGTAGGCCACTAGTTGGGCGACTTCCTCAGGTTTTGACATTTTTCCTAATGGTACTTGTTTCATCGCTTCCTGGTAGGCTTCATCCTTGGAGACTTTCAAGGCATCCGCAAAACCCTGCAAACCTTCTTGCGCCATTTCGGTATCGACCCAACCGGGACATAATGCATTAACCAGAATTCCATCGCCGCTGAGTTCATTTGCCAAGGACCGGGTGAGTCCTAGTAATCCTGCTTTGGATGCGCAATAACCGGAATAGCCGGGAACGCCTAATCTAGCCAGAATAGATGAGATGATAATTATTTTTTTAAAGGGTGCAGGATTCTTTTTAATAAGAGGAAGGCATTCTTGAACAGTCTGGTAGGTTCCGGTCAGGTTGGTATCTATAATTTCTCGCCAGCGGTCCGCCTCTCCATATTGGTTCTCGCCGCCGATGCCGGCATTGGCAATAAGCCCATAGAGTGAGGAAACATTTGCCAGTGCCCGATGGATTTCCTCGGGGTCTCTGATATCACAGCTTTGGCATTGATGTTGTTCGGGGTTTTTCAGCATTTTTTTTGTGGTTTCCAGATTGTCCAAACTGCGACCTAATAGAAAAAGAGAAAACCCTTTTTCTGCCAGGGTTTGGGCAATACACCTGCCTATTCCGGAACCGGCTCCCGTTATAACAACTGTCATTTAATGTCCTCGGGTTTTTTCTGATAAAGGATTCAGCAGAATTTTGATGTAACCGGATAAAGTTTCAGCTTTTTCCACCTGGTTAGAACTCTGATAAACCTGGATAAGGTTGTTCATCATTCGGACCAGCGTTTCCCGATGGGTGGATTGGGAAAGAAAATGCTCCTCAAAAGGTTGACCAAACTGTTCGACAATTTTTATACAGTCTGCACGGGTCAGCGTTTGTCCCTGATGAAATGGGTCAAAATAAATGCCGCCTTGGGGTAGATTATATTTGGCTATGTAGTGGCCTGGCAAACCGATACCTACTATAGGCAACCCCAGTCGGCTTGCAACGAGAACGCAAAGGGCTGAAAGGGTGATGGGTAAACCGGTTTTATGTTCCAGGACTTTATTGAGATAGCTATTGTCTGGATCCATATAGTTATTTTGGTTTCCCTTAAAATTTTCCTGTTGAAAAAGCAGTTGTGTTAACGCAATAACAGTCTGGGTTGGATCAGCCTCCATATCCAAATTTTGTTCCAATTGACGCGCTAACGAATCCAGACTCTCCCGGCAGGCTTGCGGGTCAGAGTTGGGATAGCCGAATTCCATAATCAAAAACATTCCAGCTTCCAAGTCGACATCCCGGCCCAGGCCTTTTTGAGCTAGTTGACGAAATTTTTCTCCAAGCTTGATCGGAAAAATCGCGTTGATTACTTCTTGCGCCTGAATACGGAGGGGAATTTCTTCACTACGGACGGCCATTTCCAGAAAGGGCAGGGCATCTTCTCCAAGTTCAACCAATTGTTCGCGAACCTTTTTTCGAACAAACTCATCGCGATCAGTCAATAATTGGATCAAATGTGAAATTTGGCCCAAGGCCTTTTGATTTTTCATGGCATAAAAAACAAAGCGGGCATTTCTGCCCGCTCAGTCTGGAATATCAAAACCGACTATAGGTCGGGTTGTGGTGTGGTGCGCAAATAAGGTTTGATTACTTTATGTCCCTTAGGGAACTTTGCAGGAATATCTTCCGTCTTAATTGCGGGGACCACTACACAATCATCACCATGCTTCCAGTCAACCGGTGTGGCTACCTGGTAATTGGCAGTGAGTTGCAGTGAATCAATGACTCGAAGAATCTCGGCAAAGTTTCTACCCGTAGATGCTGGGTAGGTAATTGTTAGTTTGACGGTTTTATCCGGTCCAATGATAAAAACTGAGCGGACTGTCAGGTTGTTCAAGGCATTCGGATGGATCATGTCATACATTTCCGCAATTTTTTTATCCGGGTCGGCAATGATGGGATAATTTACCGTGCAACCTTGGGTTTCGTTAATGTCGTTGACCCACCCTTTATGCGAATCGATGGGGTCTACGCTCAGGGCGAGAACCTTGACATTGCGCTTGTCAAATTCACTTTTCAGGTTCGCCACTCGACCTAACTCTGTGGTACAAACCGGAGTGTAGTCTTTGGGGTGGGAGAACAAAACCCCCCAGCCATCCCCCAGGTATTTATGCAACTCAATGGTTCCTTCTGTGGTTTCTGCTGTAAAATCTGGTGCGGTATCTCCTAATCTGATAGCCATATCTACTTCCTTCTCAAAAAGATATTAATGGGTATAGGTGCTTTTGTTTATACTATTCAAACGACCCCGGAAACAGGGGTCGAAAAAATGCTTTTTATAAGGCTCAATGGAAATGAGTGGAATTATATCATACCTATATAGCCGGAGAAAATGGCCTCCCAAATTTGTGGGAGTACGCCCTTATTTCTAAAGCTCTATAATAAAAGAGGTACCTTTATTTAGATGATTCTTGCTAACTGAAGATGCAAACATTTTTTTGATACTGATTTCTAAGGGGTTCCGTGGCTGAATACAATTTGGAGGAGACTAAAATACTCTTGCGGCAGGTCTGGGCATTTATGCTGATGGGACTTTACGGTATCGGTGTTTTTCAGGAACGCTGGGTTAATTTGCAGGTGGAAGGAACTCAAGCCGCAGAACCTTTTCTTCCGGATGTCGCCAAGGTGATTTTTTTTGGATTGATCTTCGTGTCTTTTCTGATTGATATTGTAGAAATGCGCGAAGATAAAAATAAGGCCTACCAATTTTTATTTTTATCGTTATTAGCAGGGGGGCTATCTGCTCCAGTCGGTGCTTTACAATATCAGATAATTATTTGGTTCGCTGGAGCAGGGTAGGTGGCCTTTTTTCCTGAATGGCAAACTAGGCTTCATGTTCAGACCGTTGAGAATGAGGGAAGCGTATTTTATGTGGAGTGTTCCTCCCAGAAAAAAAGTATCCTTACCTTTGAAGGCCAGGAACCACAGCTTGCCTGTCTGACGCAGATTGGGTAGAATGCCCCAGTATTTTCATACTTAAATGTAGTGAGGGCCGTTAGCTCAGCTGGCAGAGCAACTGACTCTTAATCAGTAGGTCCTCGGTTCGATCCCGAGACGGCTCACCA
>JABIXH010000130.1 GCA_018664975.1 Nitrospina sp.
CTTCCTCGCGATATATTTTAGTTTCACGTGGAGCTTCAATGCCTAGGCGAATGTTCTTGCCCTTTACATCTATAACGGTTATTTTGACATCTTCATTAATTTTTATGCTTTCGCCAATTTTTCGGGTAAGAACCAGCATGGGGGCGGAATCCGTTCCTGATTTTGCTTATTTATAAGGAAAGCTGAAATTAAAACTGAAACAAAACGCATTATAACAAAAAAGTTCTGAAAAAATAATAATTTATAGCTTCAATCCGAATTGACAGGGTTAGGGAGATTGTGCTAATTTTCGCTCTTTTGGTTGAGACAAAATTGTGTTGGGACGGTAGCTCAGTCGGTAGAGCAGAGGACTGAAAATCCTCGTGTCGGCGGTTCGATTCCGTCCCGTCCCACCACCTTTAAGGGGCTAAGGGAATTTTTCCCTTCAGCCCTTTTTCTCTTTTTGGGTGATTCCTTGAGGTGGAGTCCGTTCCTAATCGAACCAGTTTTCCGATTTTTCATTGGGAATCATGCGGGATCATTGCATGAATCGGAACATTTTCAAATAATATGCAAGGAGCCCCTGGGCAGTAACCATTCCAACGATTTTCCCATTTTCGGTAATGCTGACATGGCGCACACCTTTTTCTCCCATTTGTTCGTTGGCATCAATCATAGGCAGGGATGCATCCAGGGTAAAGAGGGGGGTAGACATGATTTCTGATATTTTGGTTGATTTGGGGTCAAGGCTTTCTGCCGCCACCTTGCGTGTGAAATCTGCATCCGTAACAACCCCTACATATTCCTCACCTTCTTTGACGAGCACGTACCCGGACTTATTGTTGCGCATAAACTTCGCAGATTCCTGAATTGATATTGTGTGATCCACGCTAAATACTGGCGATTTAAAATGGTCCCCAAGTGTCTCCATTTCTCCTCTCCTTATTTATAGACAGCTCAGAATAAAATTGGACGAATACTCTATTATAACCCCAAGTGAGGACAAATCCCAATGAGGGGCACCTGATAATATTAACAATAGACCCCCATGCAGGGTCATGACATCTAAAAATATAATGGAGGAGCTCGCTCAGGCATTGGCGTATTGACAACTTAAGCCTTGTGAAATAAATTATATTGGTTGAGAAGAAACTGTTTTTGAAAATACTGTTTAAGCTCAAGGAAGGTCTGAATCATGGCTAGTGACAACAATCGAAAACCTGGGAATTTAAAATACTCTCAACAGGACCTTAGAAAAGCTGATTTGCAGGGCAAAGATTTTTATATGGCTGATCTTAGGATGATTAACATGAGTGAAGCCAACCTGAGCGGAGCAAATCTTTCCGAGGCAGACCTCAGAGAGGCTAATCTTCAAAATGCAAACCTTACCGGTGCTAACTTAGAGGGAGCATTTTTGCGGGATGCGAATTTGCGCGGGGCTGATTTGAGTCTGGTCACTAATATTTCCTGTATAGATATTGAATCTGCTTACATTGATAAAGAAACTAAGTTTCCCGCATCCATAAGAATAAAGTGGAAGTCAGAAAGAAAATACGTTTGCATGGAAATCCATGAAAGAGATAAAAAAGGACGCAGAGCAGATTGTCGAAGGTCAAAAGATAAGGGAAGGCTCTTTGGAAATAGAAGGGAAAATAGTGAGAGAAGAACTGAAGCTGACCGAAGAGAAATCCAGGCGAAAAAGAAAAAATCACAAAAAGGCCCGAAGAAACCCCAGGCTTAAGCTAGCTTTCTCTCTACAATAATATAGCTAAATTAGGGAGTAAGTGCTTTCACCATCTCCTCCCCCCTTTGGAAAAACCCACCTCATATTGCTAAATTAACAACACCAACCCACTCACATTGCACAAAATTTGCTTTTCCGATATAATATTTACATACATATTCCCTTTTAAATTTTAAAATCAAACTTTTATGGTACCGGAGACAACACCTCAACGAGGGCTTTTTGCTTACCTAGTTAGAAACCTGGAACATACCTTTATTCTTTTTATTCTGGTATCGGTTACTCTGTCCCACTTATTTTTTCAATTCCAGATATCCATACTCAACCTCTATTACATTCCTATCATGTTGGCCGGCTATTTGCTGGGGAAAAGACTGGCGATTCTTTATGCTTTTTTGATCGTCCTTCTAGTGTGGGGACTGATATTGGCCAATAATGAGATCTATCTTGTCCTAAAAAGTCAATTGGAATTTAATATGGATCTTACGCTCTGGGGCGGATTCCTGATTTTATCAGGCTGGGCCGGTAGCCTGTCAGAAAATCTCAAGGAAGAATTTAGAACCAGCAACCTTTTACGAAAGGAATTGGCAAGAGAAAAGGAGGATTTAAAAAGCCTCAATGAAAGACTCATTATCGTAAACCGCAAGCTAGAAGAAAAAATCGAGAAAAGAACCTATGAACTGGAGCAGTCCAACGAACAACTGAAAAAACTTTCCTGGACTGACCCATTGACCCAATTGCTGAATCGCAGAAGTTGCGAAGAACGGTTCAAAAATGAAATCGCGCGGTTTGAGCGCACCAAAGAACCTTTCTGCGTTATTTTGGGTGACCTCGATCATTTTAAAAGCATCAATGATACCTACGGTCATAATACTGGAGATTATGTTTTGCTCCAAGTATCCAATATCTTAAAAGAAAATTCCCGAAAAACCGATATGGCTTTCCGCTGGGGGGGAGAAGAGTTTTTGATCCTCTTAACAGGAACCGAGTTGAAGGGAGGATTAATCACAGGAGAAAAGATCCGCACCAAAATTGAGGAAACTGTTTTTGAGCATAACGATCAAATCCTCCCCATTACAATGAGCCTTGGTATTAGCGTGTATAAGGAAGGACAAGTAATGGAAGATTGTATAAAGGAGGCCGATGAAAACCTTTATTCTGCAAAGCAAGCTGGAAGAAACCGCCTACACCCTCATCCGGATTATTGAATATTTTGTCCAATCTTACTTATTTTTGGACTCTCTTGCCCAATCCAGGGCAAAAAATATTACTTTTTTAGCTTAACTCCTTCTACCGAAGTGATAAATTGCTACAAGATTGTGACAATGCCAATATCCAAGTTCCTATACGATGTCGTTGCAGTAGCCTAAATTTTCCTTTTAGTATAGAATGCCTGCTTCCGCATAAAAAAATCAAATACGCAAAAAACCCGGTAGGCTAAAAATTGTCTAATCCTGAAGATAAAAAATTAATGAAATCCAGCGAAGATTCTGTAGATGCGCTTAAAGATCGCATTGCAGAACTCGAGAATTCCAACAAAGAACTTTTTGATGCCAATCAGGCAAAGAGTGCTTTTTTGGCCAATATGAGCCACGAACTCAGGACACCTCTAAATGCCATCATCGGCTACAGCGAACTGCTGGAAGAAGTCGCGGATGAAATGAACCTCGAGGAAGAGATCTGCCCCGACCTCCAGAAAATTCACTCCTCAGGCAAGCATTTGCTGGCCATCATCAACGACATCCTTGATCTTTCCAAAATCGAAGCGGGTAAAATGGAGTTCTATCTGCAAAATTGCGATTTAGAAGTTCTGGTCAATGAAGTAGTCAGTACTGTCCAGCCCATTATTGACAAAAATTCCAACGTGTTAGAAGTCTTGCGGGAAAACGAACTGGGTTCTATAAACGTAGACATTACCCGGCTTCGTCAGGTTCTTTTTAATCTTCTCAGCAACGCTAGCAAGTTCACCGAAAAAGGAAAAGTTTCTTTCATCATCAATCGGGAAACGGCTGATGAAACAGATTGGATCAATCTAACCATCAAGGATACCGGAATCGGTATGAACCCTGACCAGATAGCTGGATTGTTTGAAAGTTTTTCCCAGGTGCACCCACAGAACATTATTAAGTATGGAGGCACGGGCCTGGGGC
>JABIXH010000258.1 GCA_018664975.1 Nitrospina sp.
AATTTTGCTTGTTGTCATAAATGGCACTGACCAGAAGATCGAGTTTTTCCGGTCCGAGTTGGATGATGACCTGATGCGGCAGGTTTTTGGGTTCTGCCAGAATCTTTCTTTGCAATGCCGGGTTCTTATGAAATATGTCGATAGACTTTCCCATTATTTCATCGACCCGGACGGGTAGATATTGATCCAGGGTCTTTAAGGTTTTCTCAGAAGCTGGATTCATGTATTGGATATTCAGGTCCTTGTCGGCATAGATCACGTTGGTGGGGGCATTTTCCAGCATAGCTTTTGTGGGAGAATTTATGGTTCCATTAATTAACCCGAACATAGCATGTACCTCCTCAATTACATTTTCAATTTTAAAAGATGTAATTCTTTTTATTCAACTGGGTTAATATAGGTCTATATATTTGGATTGCCATAAAAAAAAATAAAAAATTCTATATAATACTGTAATAAATTTTAATCATAGAGTTGAAAGTGAGAGAGATCTTTAGATAACTTGTTGAAATTAAATGATATTATATAAAATGTTCATAAATCCTTAGTTGTGAACAATGTTGAAAAAAATATTCAAAAATATTGGAAGATCAAATAAATTATGCTTGCCAAAATCGTATTTGCTTGAAAAACCGGCGAGAAATTATGTGAGAGCTATAAAAAGATCAGAGGGTGAGGAGAAAGGGGGTCAGGACAATTTCCCCAGAACGCGTTTTTTGAGGGTTTCAACAACGTTGCAATGTTCCATTTCGGCTTTTTCCAATAAAACCATATTGGTTTTCAGTTCGATGTCATTGCAGGCCTCGCCGAGAATGCGGTAAAACTCGACCGCTACTTTTTCGGCTTCGATGGCAAAGTCGAAAGCTTTTTCGATTCCCTCAAACCGGGGTAATTGGCTTAGGGTCTCTTCTAGGGGAGGGAAGATGTCGGTTTGAAATTTTTCTTCGATCAGTTTTTGCAGGTCATCGTTACTATCCCAACCGTAATCAATGTCTGTTTCCAGCATTTTCTTGAAATGCATTTCGTGCGCGGCTTCCTCCTTGGCCATGAGTTGTAAAAACTCCTGGACCTTTGGGTCGTCAACATGTTTTGCCAATTCACCATAAAACCGTTGTCCTTCCCGTTCAATCTTGATCGAAAGTTCCAGCAATTCTGAGTTTGTAAACAGCATGGGCTATATTCTTGTTCTAGTGTGCAAAAACGAAAAACAAACATCTACTATTCTGAAATTATATTACACAATTTTAAATTTTGAAAGTAATTATCAGAATTGAGGAGGGTAGGTTAAAAACGTTTAGTTGGAATCGTTTAGGAATCTTGTTTTGAATGCTTTGACTCTTTCCAGGTGTTCGGATTCGGATTTTTCAAGAACCGTGAGCAAAGTTTTGATTTCAATGTCATTGCAAGAGTTGTGGAGGAGGCGAAAAAATTCTCCTACGATTCGTTCTGCGTCCATGGCGAAATCGAGAGCTTTTTCAATTCCTCCTATTGTGGGTAATTGCTGAACCACTTCATGGATTGGGGGGAAGATGTCGGTTTGAAATTCTTTGTCGATAAATTCGCGCAGGGTAGAGTCGTTCTCCCATCCGTTGCGTTGATGACCTTTTGATTCAAAGATGCGTTTGAATTGTTTTTCATGCAGGGCTTCTTCACGAGACATGAGCCAGAAAAAATCTTTCACCTTGGGGTCAGACACCGAATCAGCCATTTCGCTGTAAAACCTCTTTCCTTCACGCTCTATTTTTAAAGAGATTTCCAGCAACTCCTGATTGGTGATATCCATGGGAGAGCTCAAATACGCTTGCCGGGTTAGGGGGAATTAAGGGGTCTCTATTTAAGTTACAAACCTTATTCCACATATTTACCTTTTAATGATCCTCGATATTCGATATTATTCCCCTGAACATAAAAATTGTTATTACGGGCTTTAAAAGCAAGTTTATGGAATTCCTCAATCATTTTAGAAACGGGCTGGTAGAGGGCGAGGATCGGGACTGTTTTGAAAAGTTTCTGTCTCCCCATGTTTCAATGCTTTATAAGTCCGCGGTCCGCATGTGTGGAAACCCCAATGACGCACAGGATCTGGTGCAGGAAACTCTTTTCTGTGCCTTAAAAAGTTTTCACCAGATCAATGACCCGGAAAAAAGCAAGTACTGGATGTTCTCTATATTAAGAAACCTGTTTTTAAAAGATATAGAAAAAACAAAGAAGCGCGCGGAAATTGAATTTGAGTCGGTTTGCGACAAACTGACAGACCGTAAACACCCGGAGGGTGAGTTTTTGCGGGCGGAGGTCAAAAATAATCTCCAGGAGGTTCTGGATAAACTCGATGACAGGCTCAAAACCGCGCTGATGCAATTCTATTTTGAAGGTTTGTCTTACAAGGAGATCTCTAATTCTTTGAATATTCCTATCGGAACTGTAATGTCCCGTATTGCACGTGCCAAAGTTTACCTTAAACGTGAACTCCTTCGGTCTGAGTCCATGCGGCTGGAAATTAGCAAATACATCGTCGATGAGGATTGATTTCCTCAGTTCCCCTTTTGCAAGCATTTGTTATTTAATCTCCTAAATTAAAGCTCCCCTAAAGGTGGCCTTTCTTTCTTGCTAAGTTGTTTTAGATTAAAGGTTTAATTCTCACCTGTAGTCCTTTTCCTACAAATCTAATTTTTTTCTCAGGAATATCAAAATTCTGGGAATAATTCTTGTTTTTCCGTATCTATATATTGATTACTCGAGGGCTGGGTCTGCCCAGGCCCGGTCTTTTAAAGAGGTTAGCCCTCATTTATCACAACCAATATAGCTAAAGAAACAGATGGTTACTGGTTCAATTACCAATTTATTTAACCTAGTGAAGCAAGAATATTAACGTAAGGAGGAGGCACTTATGAGAAGCACACCGACCCTGAATCTGGTGCGGAGCATGGGCGCAAGGCTATTTTTAGTTCTTGTGCTCTCGGCGGTTCTCGTTTCTCCGGCAGGCGCCCTAAGTACTGACCATGGTCACGATGGTTCCCATGGTACAAAAAATCCTGCTGTAGATCGTCCCGTTTGGCTCGACAAACTTGAAAATCAGCTCAATCATGAAGATACGATGAGTGGATTGGAAGGCAGCCAGGAAAAATTAGACAAAACGTTCATGAAGCTCATGGGACAGCTTCAGGACAAGCTTAAAGAACACGCCAGCCCGGCTTCATCCGGCGGTGGGTTCCACGACTCTTGGTCCGCTCATCAATTGGGCCAGAGCTATTTGTTGGGTCCCACGGAAGCGGCCGCCAAAGTTTATAAAGGCGCCCATTGTCCGGGGAATGCACCCACAAAAAAGTATGTAATTTCCGCCATCAATGTAGAAGTTACCCTGAATCAGTGGGGCGACTATTACCCAGGCTATATGTATGCTCTGGATAAGGACATAGACAAAGTCCGTGATGAGGAAAAAAGAAATCTGGTAGCTCGCAAGAAGGATGATGGCCTGGACCCAGGTGCGGTGTCTACCGGTTTGCAGGGTGATGCGATTCAGCCTATGACCATTCGTGGAAACCAGGGGGATTGTGTTCGTGTTAAGTTCACCAACCGATTGGAAGATGAAGATGCAGGCTTCCAGATCAGTGGTTCCGCGATGATCATCAGTTCTTCGGGTCAACCTAACACGGCGGCTACTAAGGGTTCTATCGTAGCTTCTGGTGAGTCTCAGGAATATGAGTGGTACATTCCTGTTGACGAGCAAGAAGGAAGCCATATGATCCAGAATCATGCGGGTCGTGATCCTTCTGCATTAGGTTTGATCGGTGCTTTCATTGTTGAGCCGAGAGGTTCTCGTTATCTGGATCCTTTTACAGGCGGTCCGCTGGAAAACGGCTGGATGGCTATGATTGCTAATGACGATGCTCGTGATTTCCGTGAGTTCGCACTTTTCTATCATGAGATTGGTGACGAATCTTTTCGTCCTCTCAATCGCCATGGTGAAATGATTCCTCAGCGTGACCCGCTGACGGATGCTTATCGTCCTTCAGCACGTGCAATGAACTTCCGCTCCGAGCCTTTTGGTATCAACAATCTGGCTCAGCAGGAAAAACATTTCCATTATGAGGATGAATCACTGTCCTATAGTTCTTATACCTTTGCGGATGCTCCAACAACCATTCCCCGTTCTTA
>JABIXH010000056.1 GCA_018664975.1 Nitrospina sp.
AATTTTGCTTGGTTACAAGGTGGAGGAGGTACCCATTTCATGGATCAATCGTTCTGTCGATATGGGTTTCTCAAGCTTTAACCTGTTGAATACCGGCCCAAATTATTTTATCGTATTGTTCCGGTTGGTATTAAGGAAATGGTGGGGCAAAGATATCGTTCCTTGTCCGCCTGTGAAACCGTCTGTTAAAACTTAATTGAGGAATAAATTGGAAACAGTAATTATTACAGGTTCTTCAGGCCTCATCGGCTCAGAAGCGGTTCGATTTTTTGCTGAAAAAGGCATGCGTGTCATAGGCATCGACAATGACATGCGGAAAGAGTTTTTTGGAGATGAGGCATCGACGGAATGGAATCGTAAGCGGCTGGAAGATGAGTTTTCTGACTTTATCCATTATTCTTTGGATATTCGTTCTGAGCAGAAAATGGAAGGTTTGTTTAATCAGTATGGAAAAGAGATTAATCTGGTTGTTCACGCCGCGGCACAACCTTCACACGATTGGGCTGCGAAGGACCCCATTAAAGATTTTTCGGTAAATGCTAACGGAACATTGGTTCTACTGGAAATGGCAAAGAGATTTTGCCCTGACGTAGTTTTTATCCATCTTTCTACAAATAAAGTCTACGGCGATCTCGCAAACTCACTTCCACTGACGGAGCTTGAAACAAGGTGGGAGTTAGACCCAAAACATCAATTCTACGAAAAAGGGATTGATGAATCTATGAGCTTAGATAACAGTAATCATAGCTTGTTTGGTGTTTCCAAAGCGGCAGGTGATCTGCTGGTGCAGGAGTATGGTCGGTACTTTGGAATCAAAACCGCTTGTTTCCGGGGAGGATGTCTGACGGGTTCTGCCCACTCTGGAACTGAGTTGCATGGTTTCCTCTCCTATCTGATGATTTGTACCATGCAGAAAAAACCTTACACTGTTTTTGGCTATAAAGGAAAACAAGTGCGCGATAATATACACAGCGTTGATTTGGTAAATGCACTATACCATTTCTATAAAAACCCGGGGATAGCAAAAGTTTATAATATTGGTGGAGGCCGTTACAGCAACAGCTCTATGCTTGAAGCCATCAAGATGTGCGAAAATATTTCTGGAAATTCTCTTTCATGGTGTTATGAAGATCAAAATCGTTTCGGGGACCATATGTGGTGGGTTAGTGATGTCAGTCGGTTTAAGGCGGACTACCCTGAGTGGAATTATCAATACGATATGGAAAAAATCATGCTGGAAATATATGAGGGATTACGTCAACGGATACGTTCAGGGGTTTGATGTGAAACGGAAAATAAGCTTATTCCTGTGTGCCGAGTGAACGATTGAGTCCTTCTTAAAATTTCTAGTATTTACGCCCTGCCTTCAGCTCTACTCATTAATTGAGTAGCATTGATTCGTTAATCAAATTGCCAAAAATTGTGCGAAATAAAATATTGATTCTATCATTTTTACTGCTCCTTACCTTAACCGTTGGGGCAGTGCTAAATATAAAGTTAATTACGAAGCAAGGTGTTAATTATCATGTTTCAGAAATTGAAATACCCCTTTATTTGAAAGTGCTAAATTTTTATGACCGACATTTCAATTATAAGTGGCTGGTAGAACGCCTTACTAAAAACCAGGAGACGAAAGAAGAAAAAGTTTTTAGGTTGTTTCAATGGACTCATGAAACTATTCAGCGTCAGCCTGAAAGTTTACCCATAATGGATGATCATGTTTGGAATGTTTATGTTCGAGGCTACGGGGTTGAAGACAATTTTCACGATTTATTCGCGACACTTTGTAATTATATCGAAGTTGATGGTGCTTTTATCAGGCTTAATAGTAAAAACTCCAAAATCCAACTTGGTATGTCAGTGATTAAATTAGAAAAGGGTTGGGTTCTTTTTGATCCATATAGAGGGGGCTATTTTTTAAATAAACTGGGAACTTGGGCCACTATTGAGGATATTAATCAGAACAATTGGAAGCTGGAAAAACTAGGCACAACAGAAATATCGGAATCTGTTTACACTCCGTACTTTCAGAATTTATCAAGTATGGATGATATCGGTTTGGTAAGAGCTAATATTCAATCTCCAGTGAACCGCCTATTAAAGGCGGTTCAGCAATTGGGCTTCTAATATGAAATCCATAGTTGAATGAGTTGCTTGGGTTGAAAAATTTAATATCCTTTTATTAACTTTTTTTCTTTCCATATTTTATTTTAGGAAAAATCTTAAGTTTTGCTATCTCGTAATTGTAATTTTAATGCAAGAAAAAAAAACCATGGCAAGCCAAAACTCCTATTTGTTGTAACTGAGGACTGGTATTTTGTCTCTCATCGTTTGCCGTTGGCAATGGCCGCTTTGAAGGCAGGTTTTGATGTGGTTGTGGCAACTCGGGCAAGAAAATATGCTAGTGAAATTCAAGACGCTGGGATTCGCCTGATACCTTTTGAAATGTCACGGCGTGTGGGAAACCCATTGCGAGAAGTAATTGCTTTATGTCTTCTATACCGGCGTGAACAACCAGACATCGTTCATCATGTAGCGTTGAAGCCAGTTCTTTATGGTTCTATGGCAATGTGTTTGCGGCCAAAAGCCGCGCAGGTGAATGCGGTAGCAGGTTTAGGGTGGCTTTTTATTTCACGTAGTCGTTTGGCGCGTTTGGTTTCTCCGGCAATTCGCTGGATGCTGGCTTGGCTGTTAAGTGCTCCGCGTTGTAGGGTAATTGTACAAAATCCGGATGATGAGAATTTACTCAAGCAGGCCGGCGTTTCTGAATCGGGCTTGCGAATGGTTCGCGGGTCTGGGGTGGATACTTCCGTATTTTTGCCGAGTCCAGAACCATCTGAGCCGATTTGCGTCATGATGGCTACACGAATATTATGGGACAAGGGGGTAGGAGAATTTGTGGAGGCCGCACGTAAATTAAAGCTTACCAAATCCAAAGCCCGTTTTGTTCTCGTGGGAGAACCGGATAAAGATAACCCTGCCTCGGTTCCGCAGGATATATTAAAGGCTTGGCAGAAGGAAAACGTGGTCGAATGGATGGGGCATTGCAACGACATGGTAGCAACACTCAAAATGGCACATGTGGTGTGTCTTCCATCGTACAGGGAAGGTTTGCCCAAAGTGTTGATAGAAGCCGCTGCCTGTGGGAAACCCATTGTCACCACGGATGTTCCCGGTTGTCGAGAGGTCGTTCGTGATGGTGACAACGGCTTGTTAGTTCCAGTTAGAGATTCCGAAGCTCTTTCTAAGGCGTTACTTCAACTAATTGAGAATTCTGAATTACGTGCTCAAATGGGAAAACGAGGTCGGGAAATTGCATCAGTAGAATTTTCTTCAGATCGTGTCATTGAAAAAACTTTGGATATTTACAAGGAGTTGCTTGAATGAAGGTGTTGGTTACAGGGGCCTCGGGGTTCGTTGGTAGAGCAATTTGTGCCCATCTTACAGAACAAGGTTTGACAGTTGTTGGTGCTGTGAGGCATCTGCCAGAAAATAGAACCACTGGTGTAGATTATCGCATTGTTCCGGACATAAATGGTGAAACAAATTGGAGTGAGGCACTTACCGGAATAAATGCAGTTATACATTGTGCTGCCCGTGTCCATATAATGCAAGATACAGCAGATGATCCATTAGTAGCATTCCGTGCAATAAACTTGGAGGGCACAATCCGGCTTGTAAATCAGGCTGTTGAAGGGGGCCTTAAGCGATTTGTTTATTTAAGTAGTTTAAAGGTGAACGGCGAATATACGGAAGGCATACCATTTACAGCAGAGGATGTTCCTAAGCCAATTGACCCTTACAGTATTAGCAAATGGGAAGCGGAGCAGGCACTGAAAAGTATTGCCACCAAGAATGCCTTGGAGTTTGTAATCATACGTCCTCCGCTGGTTTATGGTGAGGGGGTTCGCGCTAACTTTTTCCGCTTAATGCAAGCTATCAAGTTAGGTTTTCCATTACCATTAGGTGCAATTAAAAATCGTAGAAGTCTGGTGGGTTTGGATAACTTAGTGGATTTGATTTTGACTAGCTTGCATCATAATGCCGCAGCCAATCAAACCTTTTTGGTCAGTGATGGAGAGGACCTTTCCACTCCTGACCTTCTACGGCGAACAGCTCGAGCGATGAAAAAACCTGCACGTATATTCCCAATTCCAGTTCCTCTATTAATTAAATCTGCTAATATTTTAGGGAAAGTAGATTTTGCACTAAGATTATGTAGTTCTCTTCAGGCAGATATCAAAAAAAACCAGGAATTATTGGGGTGGTCACCTCCGTTTTCAGTTGAAGAGTCTTTGCAAAAAACCACTCAATATTTTCTGTCTCATTGACCCGAAATGAAGTAACAACAAGTACATTATTAAAAAAAATGATGTAGTGGCATTGCAATGAAAAGTTTAAGTTCATATAGAATTATCAAAGACTGATCAGGCTATGAAGCGTTTATTTGATTTGTTATTGTCTGTGCCTGCTTCGATAGTATTTATGATTCCGGCTGGACTTGTGGCGTTAATGGTGCGATTGACTTCAAAGGGCCCCATAATTTACTGGTCTGACCGAGTAGGTCGAGAAAATAAGGTTTTTAAAATGCCTAAGTTTAGGACGATGAGGGTTGATACACCTGCTGTTGCAAGCCACTTATTGGTTGATACCCATCAATATTTGACACCTGTCGGTACATTTTTAAGGGGCTCAAGTCTGGATGAATTACCTCAACTATGGAGCATCCTCCTTGGTGATATGAGTTTTGTAGGCCCCAGACCTGCGTTGTTTAACCAGGATGATTTGATTAAATTACGAACTGAAAAAGGAGTCCATAAATTTAACCCTGGGTTGACTGGGTGGGCACAGGTTAATGGTCGTGATGAATTACCTATTCCTTTAAAAGTGGAGCTGGATGTAGAGTATATAAAAAGCCATTCACTTTGGTTCGATCTTTATATACTTTGGTTAACTATTTTAAAAGTGGTGCGGCGCGAAGGCATTTCCCACTAATTGAAAATAGGATAAATATTTATTGGGGATGTCTGGTGAGAAAATTTTATATTCAACTTGCCTGCCCCTATGACTAGATATGAGTGGCATGGGCTCACAACCTGATCTTCTAATTTAGAAAACACTAACCACAAGTTGCGCTAATAGGTTGAATTTGCTTATACTAGGGGGGAGCGGCTTCAGTTTTGTGCGCTCGTTGGATAAAAAAAATGAAAATTTTTGAGAGAAATTTGGATGGATAATTCAGAGGTTGACCTTTTTCACATTTTGACACCTATCTGGGAAAACAAGATTAAAATTTTAATTTATACACTATTAATTGTATTCGGTAGTGTTTTGTACTCATATCTCCAGCCTAAATATTATGAAATTCAAAAAACTGCATTTATTATAAGACCTGAGAACAATGCCTCTGAACCACGGAAAGTATGGCCATTGGAGTATTATGAAACATTATCCAGAAGTCCTGAAGTATTGGACCTTGTCTTGGAAAATCTTCCTAAGGAAGTAAAATTGGATGATAATGTATCGCTTCTGGGTTATTTAAGCTCAATACTTAGCGTGCAAGGTGTCATTATCCATTCTGGTGGAGGCTTCGCTTCACCGGCATTTAAATTTGTTTTTTATGTTCGTTGCAAAGATCCTTTATCCGCTCGAATAATTTCAAATACTTGGCAGAGCGTTTTAGAGAGCAAATTTTCCCAACTTGAAACTGAAGGGATAAAAAATAATTATCCTGAAGAGGAGGAGCAACTGAAATTGAGTAAAGCCAAATGGGACATGGATAAAAAGAGGCTAGGCGAATTCAGAAAAAAACATAGCAGTACTAAGGAAATTCAGAAATTAGAATCTTTGCAGAGGTTGATCCGAAATGCTTATTATCAAATTGAAACTATAGCGGATCAGGAAAATATTGCTGGTGTTCTCATTTTGAAATCAGCGGAAATCAAAGAATTTCAGGCCAAAAAAATGCTAATTGAGGAAAATTATCTAACAATCAAGGAGACTTTAGCTGAGTATAAAAGACTTTTAGATATTAACTTGAATGATTTAAATGAAAAGCTAGCAAAAAACAAAACACAGGATTCAAACAAAACCAAAAATAAATTTAATGCTTATAATTCAGCTTACTTTAGTTTGCAGGAAAAAATTATTGATTTGGAAGTTAACTTGAAGGTTATTGATGGGCAAAGAAATCGCTTAGTGGAGAGAATTCGGGATTTAGAGTCGGATATGAAAAGTGTGAAATCGATGGGAGAAGGCTCTGAGTTTGTCCAGAATCAATCTGAAATAAATAAAGTTCTGGGTGATAATATTAAATTATATGAATTGGATTCCAAGAAGTTGGAAAGTCGGATTTCTAAGAATCAACTTGAGCTTGAAAATCTGATACAACAAGAATTGGTTTCAGCTGAATTATTTAGGTTGAATTCTGTGAAATTAGAAAAATTGAGGTTGTCCAATTCTTCAAAATTAAGCGTGCCAAATTTTTCTTACTCGGCTATGGAGTCGGTGGGAACATTGGGGAATCCGATGCAAAGAATTATTTTTGTTTCCTTTATCTGTGGATTGGTTTTTATGATTTTGGTTACGCTTATAAAAGCTAACTTTGTTTCTCAAAAAGATAAATAAATTTGTAGTTAATCCATGATATCTATCTCCTGGTTTGTTTTCAGTGAAAATGCATTGGCTGAATCAGAATTTATCTAGAATGAAAATATAATTTCTTCCCCGATAATCCTAGGACACCGAAAAAACTTGAGTCCTGAGGTTTTCATTATCATGGTGTAAGTTTTGTTGGAAAATATTGATACTTATTCTGCTATAGAGGCTTAGTGTCATGAGCGAAATAAACCCCTTATCAAACAACCTTCAAAATCAATCTGGCTTGGAAGGTAATTCTTCCCTTGATGAGCCAAAATTAACGGCTAAAAAGACTATATATTTCCATAGAAAAAAATTTTACACGCAGAGCATTTTAATTGCTCTGGCTTTAATTTGCATTGTTGTGTTGTTGGGCCAATTACTGGAGTCTGGGTTCCTTGCAGCTATGTGCTTATTGGTGGGGATCTTTTCAATGCCTGTGTTTTCAAAGGAATTAAGGCAGGATAAAAATATCCTGCTGGGATATTTTTTTGTAATAGGCCTACATGAAATTGTTGCATTTACAAATGCATATTTATTTGTGACTTATGGTGCTGATTTTGATGCAGGGCATTTTCAAAAATTGAGTGAAGAATTTGCTGTGTATTCTGAATGGAAGATAACAAATGGTGCCCAACTTTATACACAGATGCTAGGGCTGGTATATTTATGGTTTGGCAAATCTCATTTGCTTGGAGAACAGCTTTCCATTTTGGTTTTTGCTTTTTCTTGTATTATTTTACTTAAAATAATACGGCTATGTGGAATGGCAAGTTATAAAAATTTATCGCTCCTTGCTTTTGGTGCTCTTCCGACCATGGTATTTTTGGGATCAGTTACTCTCAGGGAATCATATCAAGTCTTTTCAATAATGCTCACAGTATTTTTTGGTCTGAAAATGCATATGGAAAGGGGGATTAAGAAGTTTGTTTTTTACCTCATAGGTTTTATTCTGTCAATGGTAAGCATGTGCTTACTGCATCGGGGCCTCATTGGTTATAGTATGTTTTTAGTACCCTTATTTTTAGTATGGAGCCCCACCCCTTCTAAAAGTTTCAGGTATGTTAAAAAAATTCGGTTAGCAGCGTTTATAATTGTTCCTATTGCGTTAGTTAGCTTAATTATAATGTCAGATAAGCTTCTAGGTATGGAGACCTATACCCGGTTGTTTAGCCGTGATGGGTTAGAGCGTATTTCAAGAATTCGGTTAGGACCCATTCTTACTCCAGGAAGGACAACTTATGGTGTGCCTTTTGATATTTCTTCATTAATTATGACAGTTTATTCAGGTTTGAAGATATATGTCTATTATCTGTTTGCTCCATTTCCATGGCATGTTAAAAATTTTCTAGATGTTTATGCATTCATAGAATCAATTTTTCGTTTGGGCCTGATTTTCTTTTCAATAAAGTACTGGAGTAATGCGGTGGGTTCACAGCGGCAGATATTGGGGTTGATGTTGATTTTGTATTTTAGTATTACCTTGTTGTTTTCCATTGGAACGGCGAATTTTGGAACATCTATACGACACCATATGCTGAGTTGGTGGATAATTGTAATTACGGGGATTCCTCCATTAATGGAGAAGCTGAATTTTATTCAGTTTGGCAAAGTGAAAATTAGTCGTAAGGAACAATTAAAACCCCTTTAAACCATTTTAGCTTCCTATATTTTATAAATTGAATTCTTTTGCGGACTTTGTAGAACTTGTTTTAAGAGGAACCTATGTTTATTCCACATGACGCGCATTTTTTATCATTGTCTAATCGGTTCCCACATTCGCACACCCAACCATGTAGTTCAGCAGGGTTTCCGTAGACCAGTCCATTATCGGGAACATCCTTTGTAACCACTGATCCAGCTCCTATAAAAGCAAACTTTCCGATAGTGACTCCGCAGAGAATAGTAGCGTTGGCTCCTATAGTTGCTCCTTGGCGAACAATAGTGGGCTTAAATTCATTTTTTCGCGAAATCTTTGATCGTGGGTTTATGACGTTTGTGAAGACACAAGATGGTCCGCAAAATACGTCATTTTCAAGAGTGACACCTTCATAGACAGACACATTATTTTGAATTTTAACATTATTACCAACAATTCCGTTTGGGCCTATCATTACGTTTTGTCCAATGTTTACGTTTTCGCCAATCCTGGTTCCTTTAAGAATGTGTGAATAATGCCACACTCTAGTATTTTTCCCAATTTCACAATCTTCATCTACGGAACTGCTTTGGTGAACAAAATAAGGTTTGTTTTTTGCTGAATCATTTTTATTATCCATACTTGCTTGAGCACGTTGCAATACATTCAAAACTTTCAAGCCTTCTTCACCTTCCGTAATAGCAGGCTCGCCGTGAATTGAATTAATGAATGCGCGTCCTTCCTCCATTAAAGGTTCATTCCATTGTTTCGTTAGGTCTACTGGGTTGCCTTGCCTTTTATCTGGAACCGGGATTCCGTTTTTCCAAGATATCTGGTGTGGGTACATAATTAGTTTTTGATCTGTTGGAGCCGTGTCATCAAACACAATCATGCCTTGATCCCCTATGAGCACCAACTTTTGTTCTTTAAAAGGATGAAGCCAGGAAACAAATATATGAGCTCCAACACCGGAAGGAAATTTAATATTGGTGGTAGTTGTATCAGCGATCTCGGGATGGAGAATATTAGTCCCTGTAGCAGTTACTTCAATAGGATCTTCTCCGACTAAAGATAAAATTACCGAGATATCATGGGGAGCGAAGGACCAAAGTATATTTTCCTCGCGCCTGATTTTTCCCAAATTTAGCCTGTTGGAATATATATACTGCAATTTTCCGAGTTGGCCATCCTGAAGCAAATTTTTGATAGTCTGGATGGCAGGATGGTATTGGAGAACGTGTCCAACGAAAAGGACTTTTCCTTTTTGCTTTGCAATTTGAACCAACTCTTCCCCCTCCATTACGGCCATAGAAAGAGGTTTCTCGACAAACACGTGTTTGCCTGCAAGAAGGGATTGTTTTGCCAAACTATAATGCTGTTCGGCAGGGGTCGCTATGGCAATGGCATTTATATGTGTAGCTGATAAGGTATCATCAAAAGAGAGTGAGGTTTCAATTTCAGGATACTTTGCAGATTGTATTTTAAGAATGTCTTCTGAGGAGTCGCAAATTATTTTTAATATACCGAGCTCAAAAAAAACTCGGGCCAAATGTTTGCCCCAATGACCCGCCCCGATAAGTGCAAGGTTGATTTTCTCTCCCAAAAACTAACTCCTGAAATATAGATTAAAACCCTGACTTGAAAGAGTATATCTCATACAAGAAATGGCGACAATTTAAATAACAAAGTGATAGGATGTTGCTTTGACTTCATGATTTAAGTGCATGATCTTGGAAACTTGAAGGATCTTCATGGATAAAAATGGGTGAAATCATCCAATCTATTATTTAGAAAGGGATAAACTTATGCTTTTCAGCAAAATTTCCGTTAAAATTGTCAAGAATTTGGGTTTGCGATTTGCTTGAGTAGCATTTCCCACAATTGTCCGGAATTTGAAACTTAGTCATTATTTAGGAGCATGGGCATGGTCGAATTTCAAGGAAAAACCATTCTCGTAACGGGAGGGACAGGTTCATTTGGAGGGTATTTTGTCAACTTCCTTCTCGACAAGAACTTTGAAGAAATTCGAGTTTTTAGCCGAGACGAGTTGAAGCAAGAGGAAATGCGCCTGAGGTTTCAGAACCCCAAAATAAAATTTTACATTGGGGATGTGAGAGATCGCGATAGTGTCGATGATGCTATGGCGGGAGTGGATTATGTGTTCCATGCCGCAGCGTTAAAACAAGTTCCCACCTGTGAATTTTTTCCCATGCAGGCAACACAGACTAATGTATTGGGAAGTCAGAATGTCATAAAATCGGCTATCAGTCATGGAGTATCCAGAGTGGTCAGCCTCAGTACCGACAAAGCTGTTTATCCTGTCAATTCTCTAGGAGTCACCAAAGCTCTTATGGAAAAGGTGGTTCAGTCCGCTTCTCGAAACCTTTCAGAAGGACAGACCGTTCTGACTCTGGTTCGATATGGAAATGTTTTGTTTTCCCGAGGTTCAGTTATCCCACTGTTTATGAAACTGATAAAAGAAAAGAAACCTCTTACTGTGACGGAGCCGGGAATGACTCGGTTTCTTCTGCCCCTGAAAGAAGCGATCAATCTGGTTGGGTTTGCTCTGGGGAACGGAAAACAAGGAGATATATTTGTCCGCAACGCCCCCTCTTGTTCTGTGGGTGATCTCGCTCAAGCATTGACAAATATTTTGGGTTCCGACTCTGAAATTCAAACAATTGGTATGCGACACGGAGAAAAAATGCACGAAACTCTAGCTTCCCGGGAGGAACTTTTAAGGTCAGAGGATATGGGTGAATACCTTAGGTTGAGCATGGATAGCCGAGATTTGAACTACAATAAATATTTGAGTGAAGGTGATAAAAAGTTTGACAAGGCAGAAGATTATACCTCGCAGAATACAACCCGCCTGACAATCAAGGAGATAGAAGCAATGTTGTTAGAGCAACCTGAAATAATCTCCGAATTGAATCAATTAAATGATGGTGCCTAATTTGCTTAGGCAAAGATAATCAAAAACCTCTTAGCTTTATCTCTTGATAGCACTGATGATGACAATAATTGGACCTCAAGCGTTAAGTTTCTCTAAAAATTTGATTTTTAGATTTACTTTTGGTGGTTGTATGTTGGCGCTGGTATTGGCTCTTTCATCAGGGGTACCTGGTTGGTTTGATGGCCTACCTTGGGTTGGAAGGTTGGAAACTTTGGCTGTTATATTGGTCACTCCATTTTTAATGGCTCTAGGTTGGAAGTTCTTATCGTTTCGGTGGTCTATATTTTTTCTCTTGACTTTACTGGTTCTGAAAATTTTCCTATTCGTTGGAGCACCAGCAGGTGGTTGGATAGTAAAAATCAAACCCAACATTTCAATAGACCTAATCAATCCAGAAGATGGGGGATTTTGCACTTATTTGCATATGGAACTACCAAAAATTTGCGATCGCCATCATTTTATAGGGGGATTTAAATGGTTTGGAAAAGAATGGACAGAAACATATGCCACCTTTTGGAATAAAGAGGCATCCGGTATCCTTAAGGAACCATGGACGGAAAAACATGACTTTCCTCTTGACTGGGCAATACCTATAAAGGCAAAAAACTTTGATGCGCTGAATCCGACCATAGAAATTGATGGAGTCCTATTACTACCTAAAACAATTAAATTTGCTGTAGTCGCTGAGGGGCTAAAAGAAGGCAGTTTATTGGCAACGAATGAGAATGGTGAGAGTTATATCCTTTCACCAGCAAAAAACTTTGAAGAAGCGGCTCAGCAGGAATTTCAGTTACCAAAAGGTAGTCGATGGCAGTTATCTGGAAACTTCAGGTATGCCGGTGACGACTGGTCTCTTGTTCCCGTAATTGTTAGAGATGATGGAAGTGTGAGTTCGTCTTTAGGAAGGGACCTTCTTTGGCAAAATAAAATTGTATTATCGTTAACCTCTTGGGAAATACAACTTTATAAGTATTTAAGTTGGATCATGGATAGCGGTATTTGTGTGTATTTCTTGATTTGGGGATTTTGGGTAGTTCGCTTTCAGATTAAAGAACAGTTTCTTACCTTACCACTTGCTCTATTTAGCATTCTGGCTGTTACTTTTACAATTGTTTTAGCTCCTTTTGTTACTTATGCTCTAGAGTTGGTCCATATGTCGGATGCTACCAATGTTTCCCAGCTTGGGATCTCTATCATACTTGTAGCTATGGGCTATTTATTTTGGTCTTTCATTCGTAAGGATTATAGGAGTTTTCATCCCGATAAAATGGGGCGTTTCATATTTATATTATTTGGGCCAGCCCTGCTTATTTTCTTTGCTAATAAGTGGTGGTCTGAAATAGGGCAGTGGTGGCAGTGGGTTCCAGGAGAT
>JABIXH010000233.1 GCA_018664975.1 Nitrospina sp.
ATCGCGATGCCTTCTGGCATAATTTTAGTGAAGAACTGGATTATCGCGTAGAGGCAGGACATCAGGAATACTATCGGCAGAAGATTCCTCCCCTGGAACGGATTGTCGTCCCCGAAGTTTTTAATGATTTTACCCGCCCTACAATTTTGGTGCAGAAAAAGGAAGAAGGGTTCGGTCTCGATAAAGCCGAAACCATGATGCCCGAGCAAAAACAGGCTATGGGCAGGTTATTGCTTCAGCACTATTTTCATATGTTGTTCCGGCATGGATTTGTCCATGCGGATCCCCAACCCGCGAATTTTGCTTTCCGGCAGTATAAAAAAGATTATTTTGTTTTGATTATTTATGATTACGGTAGTGTTTTGGAAATTCCAGATGATGTCCGGTTGACCCTTTTAAGGATAATTCTGGCCCTTCGGCATCGGGAGAATCTGGACCCGATGACCTGCCTGTCTGCCCTCGGCTTTGATCCTGAAAAACTAAAAGATCTACGTCCGACTCTTCCTGCATTGATGTCAGTTTTGTTTGAGCCTTTTTTGATGGAGTCTCCTTATCATGTTAAAGACTGGAGAATGAGCGAGAGGTTTGACCAGATTGTGGGAGATATGAAATGGTGGTTCCGTTCATCTGCACCGCCCAGGTTGATTTTTCTGATGCGTACATTGCATGGCTTGACTACCATGTTGAAACGGCTGGATGTTTCGCTTCCCTGGCAGTTCATCATGGACAAAATATTGTCGGATATTTATCCTCAAGCGAGATCGTTGGCTTTGCCAGAGGTTGAGGCTGATTCTCAGGGGCCTGCCTTTGACTCGATGGCGCAATATATGAAAGTTCATGTTGTGAAATCCAATGGCAATAAAATAAGTTTGACCATGCCCGGCCGATGCGCCGATGATATTGAAGATGTGATGGATGAACCCGTTCTAGAGTCGATCCGCAAACAAAATATCGACCTGCAATCCATTCAGGATAAAGCCAGGAAATCAGGTTTCGTCCCTCAAGTTCTGTTTGAACTCCATGATGAAGAACGAGATATGAAAGTTTGGCTGGAATGATAGCGTGATGGGAACGGTCATGCTGAGTTAGCCGTATCGGATAATAAATGAAAATTTGGGTGGATGCAGATGCTTGCCCCAGAGCGATCAAAGATATTTTGTGTCGTGCGGCGGACAGGACAGAAATAATGGTGACCTTTGTTGCGAATCAGAGATTTCGTGTGCCAGAATCCTCTTATATTCATTTAGTTCAGGTCGGGCAGGGGGCAGATGTCGCCGATGATGAAATTGTCAATCAATGCGAGGCAGGGGATTTAATCATCACGGCCGATATTCCCCTCGCGGCCCGTATTGTCGAAAAGGGGGCATTAGCTCTCGATCCACGCGGAAAAATCTACGATAAAAATAATATTGGACAGATACTGGATATGCGTAATTTCATGGATACTTTGCGCGGAAGCGGTGTCGAAACCGGAGGCCCAAACAGCTTCGGTCAGAAAGAACGCTACAGGTTTGCCAATGAGCTGGATAAGTTTATTGCGTCTCGTTAGATTGACATTTTCCGCCTAATATGTGACCTTAGAGAGATTACTGATTAAAGATCAAAGGTTTATGGTTATGGGGATCTCCCGAGATATGGGGAATCACTCAATTTGATCCTGTTAAGGTCTGGAGAATAATATTTTGGATTCGGAATATAAAACAAAATGTGTTGTCGTGATAGATGATGCCTCGGTAGTCCGTGAAGTCATTGTAAAAAACCTCCAGAAAATTGGATTTGAGGAGAATAATATTTTCCAGGCGGATGATGGATTAGCGGGAGTTAATATTTTGCGGGCTGAAAAAATAGACCTGATTATTTCTGATTGGAATATGCCAAAAATGGATGGTCTGGAGTTGTTACATACAATAAAACAATATCCGGAACTGGCATCCATTCCTTTCATAATGATCACTTCTGAAACAGAGAAGGATAAAGTGGACGAGGCATTTAAAGCAGGGGTCAACCAATATATTTGTAAACCCTTCAAACCTGATTATTTTGAAGAAAAGATTCAACAGACATTAGGAAAAAATTTATATGGGTCCAAACAGGTAATGGTTGTAGACGATTCACCGGTAATTCGCCACATCGTTGAAAAGCAATTAAAGATGTTGGGATTTGGTGGCTTTAATTTTGTCGGGGCGAATAATGGTGTCGAAGCACTCTCTATGCTGGAAGAAAATAAAATAGACTTGATCATCACAGATCTGCATATGCCCGATATGGATGGAATTGAATTTATTCATGAGGTTCGGGAGAATGAAAAAACCGACCTGATTCCGGTTTTGATGATTACCTCTGATTATAGTCCCGACAAGATGTTGGAAGCCTACGAGGCAGGTGTCGATGAATTCATGCAAAAGCCCTTCAAAGTAGTCGCTCTGGAAGAAAAGATTAAAGTACTTTTTAACCACTAGATCCGGCCAAACCTGGCCTAACTGGCAGCACTTACCTCACCTTGAAGGTTGGGTTTAATGGCTACCTGTTCTACGGTTTTGTTAACCGCATCTTTGGTGTTTTGCACCGCCAGTTTATCGAATAGAAAATCCATTTTACCTTCCAACTCTTTACCGATTCCTTCGCGAATTTCGTTAGGCAATCCCCAGAACTCGGATTTGAATTCCCCAAAACCTTTTTTGCGGGTCTTGTAGATGAACTGTTCGTCTGTCTCGCCAGATTTTTTATCGCCAGCAAATTTTTTGCGCAGGTGGGTGTAGATTTCTTCTTTAAATTTGGCGGGAAACAAATCGCTTCCATAGATCATATTCTGAAAATCGGTTGCGAGGTGAATTTCTGCTGTTTCCAGTTCCGGGAATTTGTTGAACAGGTCCTGGGGCAGGGTGGACGCGCCGTGTTGGACGGCTCCCGCCAATCCATAATCTTCACGTGAAATACGTGACAGGTTTTCCAGCGTATCGAAGTCGAGATTTACATCGGCCACAGTTCCATCGGGTAGAGGCACGCCGCCGTGTGAGGTTCCGGTTTGAATTGAAATTTTACTGATGGTCGTGGCTCCACTTCGTTTCTTCTCCAGCAGTTCGTTAAAGTTGTCGAGGTAGGCTTTTAATTCCTGTTCGTTGCTGTTTTCTTTTCCCACTTCGCCAATCTCCCCGCCTACTGAAATGGTGATGCTTTCCGGTTCCAGTTCGCGAACGTGTTGTGTGAGTTCCACACCGACTTCAAAGTTGGCCCGCTGTTGCTCGATAACGGTGGCTTTACTGAGGTCGACCAGGGTGGAGGTGTCAATATCGATATTATAGAATCCGCCAGCGATACCATTTTTGATCAATTCTTTTAGCCCCGCAATTTCTTTATCCGGGTCGAGAGCGTAGTTTTTAGCGTTGACCTGAAAATGATCGCCCTGAATGAAAACAGGTCCGCTGAACCCTTCTTTAATGGCCGCGGCAAGGATAACGGTGGAGAGTTCCTGTGGTTTTTGGAAGGTGTAACCCATTTCCGATTTAGCCAATTCAAATATAAAAGCCCCGGCATTGGTTTTGATGGCGGTGCGGAAAATGGCCCGGCATAGCTCATAGGGCAGGCCACGGATATTGAGAGCCGGAACCGTGAACCCTTTTACTTCACCCCGGCCTCGTGCATCGTAGAGTCCTTGAATTGATGAGCTAACAATGCCCAGCTCCAGTGCCGCCGATTTGATGAGGAACCGGCTCAGTCCTTTTATTTCTGCAGAAGGATTGAGAACTGCATTAAGGATCAATTGGTCGAGTACATCGCCTCGAAGTTTTTCTGTGTTCACTATTTTAACGCCGCCATTATCCTGAGTGGCGATATTCTTGAGTTGGTTGGCTATTTCGTCTTTGTGGTTAAAAAGCATCGAACTCTCCGCATAAGGTCCCTGATTAGAGCTAAAATCATAATCGGGGTGTCGATTCAGGAATTTACCGAGAATATAAAATTGATTCCGAGTTTCGGCGTAGTTGTAACTTCTGCTAGCGGTTAAATATTTAAAAAGATGAAGTTTCGCTTTGCGATTGTATTGTAACGAAAAAATGGTTTACAGGCAAAATATCTTTAGCGGTTGATATTTTTTATAAAAATTAGTTTATTATTATATAATTAGATTAGATAAGTTAACCTATTTTATTAGTTATTGCTTGAGTGATATTTTTATTTAATGCTAAATAATTTAGAGTATAAAGGTGACTGGAGCTTAAATCCAAACCGGTTATAGATTTAATACCTCTAAGCTCCTCAAACGCCTACAAATACAATAATATTTTGACTTAATCTCATTGACACCTTTGAATAATTTGCTAGAATGCCCAGCGTCTATAAAAGTGCGTTAAAGCATCTGACACCGCTATTGATTACAGGAATTTTTTTTAAGGTTCCGTAGTTTTTGAATATTTACGAATTGCAATTTTTCAAAACCAACTATCCCAGAACTCGGGAAGGGAGAACTTCACCCCATGTTTAAGAATATTTATATACCTGTAGATAACTCTGATTACTCCAACGCTTGTGTCGACTTGGCGCTTGAATTGGCCAAAGGATCAGATGCGACCATTTCTGCAAGTCATGTTTATGCCGCTAAAATGCATGATGTCCGGTTTCGTCAAATGGAAAGCGGACTTCCTGAGGAATATCAGGATGAGGATGAACTAGAAAAGCAACGGAATATTCATGACCAGTTGATCACCAAAGGAATGGAAGTTATCAGTGATTCCTATCTGGATGTTCCCAAAGAAAAATGTAAGGAACTTGGCATTCCATTTGTAGGCAAATCCCTTGAAGGGCGTAACTGGACAGAGTTGGTTCGAGATATCAAAGAATCTCCTTACGATTTGGTAATTATGGGGGCTTTGGGGCTTGGTGCCATCAAAGACAGCTTGATTGGGTCTGTTGCCGAAAGGGTAATCCGGCGTTCTAACAAGGATATGCTGATTGTAAAACATTGCCCGGAGATTCATGATGACCGGCCTTCCAGTGGGAAGATCGTCGTTGCAGTAGATGGTAGTGGTCATTCGTTTGGTGGGTTGATGACGGGCATTGAAATGGCCAAAAAGTTGAATCGTCCTCTGGAGGTCATTTCTACCTTCGATCCCTATTTTCACTATGCAATGTTTAACAGTCTAACGGGTGTATTGTCCCGGGAAGCTTCTAAAGTGTTCAAGTTTGAACAACAGGAAAAGCTTCATGAAGACATTATTGATAAAGGATTGGCAAAAATTTATCAGGCGCATTTGGAGATTTCTCGGAAGGTTTGTGAAGAAGAAGAGATCGAATGTACCATTCGCCTTCTGGATGGAAAAGTTTTTGAAAAAGTTTTGCAATATGCAAGAGAAGAGAACCCGTATTTGTTGATTCTGGGTCGGATCGGTGTTCACAGTGCGCCGGACATGGATATTGGAGGTAACACTGAGAATCTATTACGTCTGGTTCCCTGCAACATTCTGCTTTCCAGTAAAGTATTTAAGCCGCCGATAGATATGCAGGCGGAGGAAAGCATTGAGTGGACTGCCGAAGGCAAAGAGAGGTTGAAGAAAATTCCTGGATTTGTACGACCGATGGCGACTTCCGCGATCCTGCGTTATGCGTTGGAGCGGGGCCATAGTATGATCACCTCCAGCGTTATCACTGAAGCGGTGCAGGAGATTTTGCCTGCTGGCGCGATGCAGGCTATGTCTGCCATCGGTGAGAGGATGAAGAAAGAGGGGATGGATCCTAACAACCCAGAAGGCCTGGGTATGCTAAAAGAAGAAATGGCAGAAGCTCACGCTGGTAAGCCTCCAGAAGAGATAACCCTGAAATGCACCAGTTGTAATACTTTTTACAAAGGTGATGTTGTTAAATGTACGGTTTGTAATGCGGGCCCTGAACGCTTGCTTCCCGTTAACAAGGAAGAGTACCAAGCCACTGAAGCAGAGGCTCAGGATTCCACTACTTTTACGACTTTGCCAGATGGTGTGCAGGTGTCTTGGACCCAGGAAGCCTTGGACAAGCTTAACGCATTCCCACAGGGGCATTTGAGAAGGAAAGCCCATGCGCGCGTTGAGAAAAATGCCCGGGTTCAGAAAGTCAACACGGTTTCTGCGGCATTCCTCGATAAAATCCTGAATGAGAAGATCAAAAAAGATGATAATGGTAATGGGGCCAGCGAAGGAATCCCGGGCGACATCCTTAGTATTGGGGCTGCCTTGAACTCCGAAGATTTCAACTGGTCGCCAGAGGCTTTGGAGCGGTTAGAGCGTGTCCCTAAAGGGTTTATGAGGGACAATACCCAAAACCGGGTAATGGCTTGGTGTTCACAAAACGATATTCGGGATATTTCACTGGAAGTTTGTGAAGAAGGAATTCGGGAGTCCGTGAAGATGATGGAAGATGCCATTAAAAATGGTGCGGGCCTGGATGACTTCATACCGCAGAAAGAAGTGAAAGCCTAGTATTTATCCCGTTTATGTAACGATTTTTTTCAGCCCCTGGATATTGAATCGGGTTCAATTCCAGGGGCTTTTTCCTGCTATTTTCTTCCCTGATTGCTCCCGATATTCTGGTGGCTAATGTCCTTCCAAATTTTCAGGCGCTTAATCCTCCACCTAAAACCTTATAGGGGTCGCCTGGTCTTGGCGATTTTCTTTTCCGTCATTGTGGGTGCTATTTCAACTTCCCCTGTCCCGATAATTCAAAAAACCTTCGATAAAATATTTGTAGAAAAAGATTATTTCATGCTCAAGGTGATTCCCTTGGCATTGATCGCTTTATATATAGTCAAGGCTATATTGACCTATGCGCAAAATCTGATTATTTTTGGGATTTCATGGGAACTGGTGGTGAAGTTTAGAGGGAAATTATTTGCACATATTCACGCACTTCCGCTTGAGTTTTTTGAGGACAATGAAACCGGCCAACTTATGTCCCGAATCAATAATGATGTCGCGATCATGCAGTCCACCGTAACACGGATGATGAAAGAGATTCTGCAAAACAGTGTAATGATGATTGGTTTGCTGATATGGGTATTTTATTTAAAATGGGATTGGGCGGTGATGGCATTGATAATTTTCCCTATAACAATCATCCCAGTTTCCAATATTGCCAGAAAACTTCGTCATTTTTCTAAAAAGGGGCAAGAGATTTTGGGAAATATTAACGCAACGATTTTGGAGTCATTTTCGGGAATAAAAATTGTTCGCTCTTTTGGTATGGAGCCTCGAGAGATAGAGAAGTTCCGCCTGCATAATGAAAGCTACCTTAAAGTGATGAAAAAGAATGTAAAGTATGTGGAAATCACTTCACCTTTTTTGGAAGTCTTGGGAGTTATTAGTGCGGCTTTTATCTTGTGGTATGGCGGGAACCAAGTTTTGAATGAGGAGATCAGCCAAGGCACCTTTCTAGCTTTCATCGTTGCTTTATTCATGATGTACGCTCCTATCCGAATTTTATTCAAAGCATACACTAATATCCAAACTGCTTTAGCAGGTGCGGAAAGGGTATTTGCGATCCTCGACCAGGATGCGGAAAAGATGCAGGAGGGGCAAGTTGAACTTCAAGATGTTAAGGATGGGATAGAATTTAAAAATGTTTCTTTTCGCTATCCGTCACGCAGTACCATGATTTTGAATGATATCAATCTATCTGTTAAAAAATCGGAAATCATAGCAATTGTCGGAATGAGCGGGGCGGGTAAGACAACGTTGGTAGACCTGTTGTTCCGGTTTTTTGATGCGACTTCAGGAACCATCTTGATTGACGGAAAAATTATTCAGGATTACAAGCTGGACTCTTTAAGAAAACAGTTGGCCTTGGTCACCCAGGAGACATTTTTGTTCAACGATACAATATGGAATAATATTTCATTTGGCTGTGAGAGAAAGTCTACTTACGATGAAATTATGGAGGCCGCTAAAGCCGCCCATGTGGATTACTTCGTGTCGACTCTGGATGATGGGTACGAAACTCTTATTGGTGAACGGGGAGTCAAGCTTTCAGGGGGGCAACGCCAGAGGATCGCCATTGCCCGAGCTATTTTAAGGAATGCTCCGATTTTAGTTTTGGATGAAGCCACTTCTGCGCTGGATTCGGAGTCGGAAAAACTGGTTCAGGATGCTTTACATAATCTCATGGAACACAGGACATCTTTTGTAATTGCTCACCGACTTTCTACCATCAAACATGCCAATCGCATTATTGTGCTGGATAAAGGCCAGATTGTAGAATCTGGAACTCATGAATCCCTTCTTGCCAGTAGTGGGTTGTATCAGAAATATTATGAGATGCAGATCATAGATGTGGAAGACAATAGTAAGGGCATTGAGGATTCCAATTAAAATGCATTTTGATAAAGTTTATATAGAAGGGTTAGCCTACCACCTGCCTGAAAATATTGTTACTTCGGTTGAAATTGAAGATAGGTTGTCCCCTCTTTATGACAGGCTAAAGCTTCCACAAGGCCGTTTAGAATTGATGAGCGGTATTCGAGAACGACGTTTTTGGGGAAAGGAAACTCTTCCTAGTGAGGTAGCAACCCTAGCGGGACAAAAAGCCATTGCACAATCCGGTGTGGACCCTGAAAAAATTGGTTGCTTAATTTCTGCATCGGTGTGCCGGGATTTTCTGGAACCTTCTACGGCGTCTGTTATTCATAATAACCTGAAGCTTCCTGGAGAAGCCTTTGTGTTTGATGTCTCCAATGCATGCCTTGGTGTGCTGAATGGAATGTCTATCATTGCTAGTATGATTGAGCAAAATCAAATTTTAGCAGGGTTGGTGGTGGCTGGGGAAAATGGTGGCCCGTTGGTAAACAATACGATTGAGACATTGCTAGCTAGAAAGGATATTACACGCAGTGAAATCAAGTCCTCTTTTGCTTCATTGACAATTGGCTCCTCTGCTGTAGGTGTTGTCCTGGCCCATGAAAAGATCGCTAAGCAAGGCCATCGTTTGGTGGGAGGCATATCTATGGCTGAAACACAATTCAACCATTTATGCCGTGGCAATGATGACAGCGGAGCAGGGGGGGAGTGGTCTCCTTTAATGGATACTGATTCCGAAACTTTGATGCAAGAAGGTTGTCGACTAGCCGGTAAAACCTGGGTACGTACCCGAGAAGTGCTTGGGTGGAATAATGAAGAGATAAGCCGGGTGTTCTGCCATCAAGTAGGTAAAGGTCATAGAAAACTCATGTATGAAAAAGTAGGACTGGACCCTGAAAAAGATTTTTCCACACTGGAATTTCTGGGAAATACCGGCTCAGCTTCCTTACCCACAACATTGGCTATGGGAATTGAAAAGAAGGTGCTCAATCCGGGGGACAAAGCCGCACTGCTCGGTATAGGTAGCGGACTTAATTGTTTGATGATGGGTGTTGAGTGGTGACCAAGCTTTATCCATTCTCTTCCAATACACTTCTGTTGGAGAAGCATCGCTATCATTATCTTGATGAAGGTGCTGGCGAACCTCTTCTCATGCTCCATGGAAATCCTACCTGGTCCTTTTATTATCGTAATCTAATCTTGGGTCTTAAGGATTCTTATCGCTGCGTGGTTCCCGACCATATGGGAATGGGAAAATCAGACAAACCGCAAGATTATCCATATACACTTTCCCAGCATATTGACAATCTTGAGCAGTTGGTGAATCATCTCGGGTTGGATGATATTACTCTGGTTGTTCATGACTGGGGTGGAGCCATAGGTATGGGATTTGCGGTGCGCCATCCTGAGCGAATCCGGAGATTGGTAATTTTTAATACTGCCGCATTTTTATCGCATGAAATTCCATTAAGCCTGAGTCTATGCCGCATTCCTGGGTTTGGCGCCGTAGCGATTCGTGGGTTCAACGCCTTTGCTCGTGGTGCCATTCGATGGGCTTGCGCCAAGCAAGAAAGAATGACAGAGGATGTTCAGGCGGGTTATCTGGAACCCTATGATAACTTTTCCAACCGAGTGGCAAATCTGCGCTTTGTGCAGGATATTCCCCTGAATCCTGATTCTCCAAGCTATTCTGTGGTTCAGAATATCGAGAAGAATCTAAAGCTATTTCAAAATCATCCCGTTCAAATAATTTGGGGAGCGCATGATTTTGTTTTTAACGATAATTTCTTGAAACGTTGGCAGGAGATTTTTCCTCAGGCAGAGGTACACCGGATGGAAGATGCCGGGCATTATGTTGTGGAAGATTCTCACGAACAAATTCTTCCTATGATGAAAGCGTTCTTGCAGAAAAATCCTGTCTAGATTTTTGAATGAGATTAAAGATTAGACAATTATTTTACGGCATTAAAAAACCGGTTTCCCCTGATGGGGAAACCGGTTTTGTTTTGCTGTATTTATTTTAATATCGGTAGTGATCAGGCTTGTAGGGGCCTTCTAGCTTTAGACTGAGATAGTCTGCCTGCTTCTGGGTAAGTGTTGTCAGTTTCACTCCCAGTTTATCTAAATGCAAACGCGCTACTTCTTCATCCAGTATTTTTGGCAGGGTATAAACGCCAACCTCATATTTTTTATTATACAATTCAATCTGAGCCAGAACCTGGTTGGTGAAAGAATTGGACATCACAAAAGAGGGGTGTCCCGTTGCGCATCCCAGATTCACCAATCTTCCTTCTGCCAGCAAAAGGATATTGTGTCCATCAGGGAAGGTATATTTATCTACCTGCGGTTTGATGACTATTTTCTGAATTCCTGGAAACTTGTTCAATTCTTCCACCTGAATCTCAATGTCAAAATGACCAATATTGCAGACAATGGAATCATTTTTCATTTTTTCCATGTGCTCGATACAGATGATATCAGCACAACCTGTGGTGGTGACGAAAATGTCGCCTTCCTTCACAGCTTGTTCCATAGTGGTGACCTCATAGCCCTCCATCGCGGCCTGCAAAGCGCAGATGGGGTCGATTTCGGTAACTTTTACTCGGGCACCCAATCCTTTCATGGAATCGGCACAACCTTTACCGACATCGCCAAATCCGGCGATGACTACAACCTTACCGGCAATCATTATATCGGTAGCCCGTTTTATGCCATCGGCTAGGGACTCTCGACATCCATACAAATTATCAAATTTCGATTTTGTTACCGAGTCATTGACGTTCATGGCAGGAAGCTTTAAGGTGCCTTTTTCGATCATTTTGTACAGATTATGAACACCCGTGGTAGTTTCTTCTGTTACGCCTTTTATTTCAGCCAATAATTCGGGATGCTTTTCGTGAACATATCCCGTGAGATCACCCCCATCATCGAGGATCATATTTGGTCCCTGATCGTTATCGAATAATAAAGTTTGAGCGGTGCACCACCAATATTCTTCTTCAGTTTCCTCTTTCCAGGCGAATACAGGAATGCCTGCCTTGGCCATGGCGGCGGCGGCATGATCTTGGGTTGAAAAAATATTGCAGGAAGCCCAACGTATCTCGGCCCCAAGCTCAACCAGTGTTTCCATCAATACTGCAGTCTGAATGGTCATATGCAACGAGCCAGCAATTCGTGCCCCTTTTAAAGGTTTGGTTGTGGCATATTTTTTGCGCAAGGCCATAAGCCCGGGCATTTCGTTCTGGGCAAGAATGATTTCTTTTCGTCCCCAATCTGCCAGAGACAGATCTTTGACTTTGAATTTCTCAGAGACGGCGGTTGTTGACATGAGGTACTCCTTAAAGGTTATGAATGTTATTTATGTTATTCGAAATCAATTATAATGATGTGTTGAAAACGTTAAGGTCTTATACGGTGTTTTGAGTGATTACGTACTTAGATGGATTATAGGAAGTCTTGAAGTGAACCCATCCTTTAATTAGCGGTGATTCTTTTTAATAGTTTAGCAGATTTTGTGGTGACGTCAATCTCTGGAGAAATAAGAAAAATGTCCTGGTTTTATAGCCTTAGTTGGCAGTGTTTATTTTTATGAATATCTCCGATGTTAAGATTTATCCTTTTGACTCTGGTGATCCTGACTCCTCCTTGCGGGCTTATGCTGATGTCACTTTTGACCATGTGATTCTGATCAAAGGCTTCCGGGTACTGGCGACTAAAAAGGGTGGATTGTTTGTTGGTTTTCCATCAAAAAAAGGCAAAGACGGCAAATTTTATGACATGGTAGAATTTAAGTCGGTAGATATCCAATCTTCCCTTCGGTCGGCGATTCTTGAAGCCTATAAAATTTATGCCTGACATCAGTTTGAGGAAATTTTTACTGTCTTGTATAGGAAGTTTTTAAAGCTGGTGAATTTTTTCTTTTCGTCCGATTCTAAATGCGAACGGGTTTTGCAAGCCCCTAATTTTACTGCGAGACCTGGCAGGTTGGTTTGGTACCGATTTTTTGCCGCCATTATTAAAGCCTTGACCGTGTCACGGGTTAAATGGTTTGCTTTAAAGGGTTGATGAATATTTGTCCAGAAGTTGGCTTCTCCCGTTTCAAACTGAACTAATAAGGTTTCGATAAAATCTCTATCGCTATTGGGTGATCCCTCAGATGGCCTACATGCTGACATGATATCTTCTTTGGTGATCAAAGATCCGTTGCGAAAAAGCATGGCCCTGAGCAGGATATTTTTTAATTCCCTGACGTTTCCCCGGTATTGGTGTTGCTTAAGGTATTCGACCGCTCCTGGCTCCAATTGAGGTGGAGACGAGTCATGGCCTTCCTTTTTATAAGAGTTATAAAGGATGCCGAGAAAATGTGTGGCGAGATCTTCAATGTCTTCTTCTCTTTCGTTAAGTCGAGGTATTTGAAAGCTCAAGGCATTAAGTCTGTGGTACAGGTCTTCCCGGAACCTTCCTTCTTGAATTTCTTCTAACAGATTTTTATTGGTTGCGGCGATCAAAAATATTTTTGAAATGCGGGGTTGATTTTCCCCCAGCCTCATGAAGACTCCGGTATCGAGGAAACGTAATAACTGCACCTGGGTTCTAGGGTCGGCATCGCCAATCTCATCAAGAAAAACTACACCTCCGTTGGCTTCTTCCAAAATACCCTGGCGATTAAACTCTGCTCCTGTGAAAGCTCCCTTTTTGTGACCAAACAATTCGCTATAAGTCAGCTCGCCGCTATAAGCGGCTATATTAGTTTTTCTTAATGGTATTTTGAAATGGGCTCCCTTTTGTTTTTGGAAAATATCATTGAGGTGAGAGTATATATTATTAAAGAAGAATTCCTTTCCAGAACCGGTTTGGCCCTGAATAAGAAGACTTGGCAATCCGGTCATCGTCTCGCGCTGTTGGTTGCCCTCCCAACTCAGCATGCGATTGCAAATAGACTCTACAACCGTCTGGATTTGATTGACTAGTGAGTTGACGTTATGGCTTTTACCGATGACGTTACCGAAGTGATAGGAAGAAACCTTGGGGTCTCGGTACTCAATATCTTTTTTGAGTTGGAGCAGTTCCTGTTTCAAGGTTTCTATTTGCAGGAGATTATTAACTTTTTGGCTAATCAGGCTGGCAATAATCTGGAGAATTCTTTGATGCTCCGGGGTAAAAAAATATTTTTGAAAACTATCCTGATTGATTACTCCGAGAACATGGCTACCATGAATAATCGGAACCGCCAATGCCGATTTAATTTGCCCGGAAAGATTTTTGTAAAATCCTCGTGTTTGTTTAATATCTTCAACATTAGAGATTAAAACCGGTCTCGCAGAGTGTGCGACAAAACCATTCAAGGACCGTTGCTCAGCAGGCAGTTCCTCTCCGCCAACGGGAAGAAGGGGGATTTTGCTTTTCATCCAACCCCGAGATTTTGCCCCAACCAAATTGCCCTCTTTATCTTCAATAATGAGCCAGGGTTTGCCATCCAAAACTGTGTGGATGGAAATGGTTCCTGAATCGGCACCGATCAACTCAGAAGTTTTTGCCAAAATTTTATCGAGAAATGATGTCATGTTGTCATCGGCATCAGACAGTAGTTCTTCTATTTCACTGAGCACCTCAATTTCTACATGCTCAGGATTCTCCTCTAGGATTAATTTCTCTACCATATCAGCATGGCTTTCAAGCAGAGGCTTTTCGAAAGTGGTGAACTTATGTAAGGTGTTGGTGTAGTAATTCACCATACAAATCAATTGACCCGTTTTCTGGTTGATTTTGGGTACCTGATAAAGGGAAACGAGGTCAATCTTGCGAGCCACCGCCTTTCGGCTGAAACTTTCTTCCATTACATCTTCGATATAAACCGCCTTTAAGTCTAGGTCTTTAGCAATGAGTCCTTTTTCTTTATCGTAGAGGACAACACGGTTGATCAAGTTTTCTTTGTGAATATTGATGTGATCGCGGTTGTTATAGATAAGGGCATCATCTTTGTTTTTAGAAAATGCGGCTAGAATTTCAATCTGGTCTCTCGTTGACTTGGATTTAGGATCTTTAATGGAAGAGGGTACCCACACCGAAGCCAGAGCCAGCTTGTCGATAAGTTGTACTGCTGAGCGCATCATCATCCATGCCGCTTCTTTTTTTCTAGCTAGATCAAGATGCCGGGAAAAAGACAATTTCTGATGAAAACGTTTGGCGCGGTCAATGGTCCCACTCGCATCGGCTAGGAAATCGACAATATTCTTTTTCTGTTCTTCATCCAGAAACTCCCCTTCCTTTCCCCAATCCAAACTGATGGTGCCGATAGGGCGAAACTGATGTGTAATAGGAAAAACGGCGGTGGCCTTAATCCCTGCCAGTTTTTCAAAAGGATTCTGGGTCTTAGCGAAACCATCTGGCCAGTTCCAGGAAAACACCACCTCATTTTTCAGAAAGGCCTGCGATATGATGGAAGCTTCTGGAGAAACAAATTTGGTGATGGGTTTCTCATTGGCCGGATTTTGGTCGGTGACATATTGGCA
>JABIXH010000264.1 GCA_018664975.1 Nitrospina sp.
AGATAAACATTTTTATGCGAGTGGATTTTGAATCCCGCCGCTTCGGCATTTTCTACAGTGTTTCTGTCCAGATAAGTTCCTTCCAGGTATTCGGTCATGTAGGACATGAATTTCAGGATGAACCCATAAATTGGGTTTTTGCTCAACACGTGTTCAAACATGACCAGTTCGCCATCAGGTTTCAGCACACGTTTTAATTCTTGCAGACAGTTCACCGGATGTTTGACGCTACAAAGGACGCAAACGGTCAACACCGTATCGAAGGTGTTATCTCGAAAGCCCGTAGTCTGGGCATCCATCTGACTGCGATGAATGTCACCGTTATAGTTTTGCACACGGGGGCCGGAACGTTTGAGCATTTCATAACTCATGTCAATGGCAGTGATATCGAGTCCCGGTGGAAAGTTTACGATCTCTTGGCCGGTTCCTATACCGACATATAAAATCCGACCTTTCAAATTTTTGAACAAGGTTTGTTGAGCAGGTTCCCATCGGCGCATATCGCCAGCTCGTAATAAATCAAAAACCCTGGCTACGCCGTCATAAGATTTTGCGGTCATTGAGTTGTATAGCGTTGGTTGGAAAAATAAATGATCCCGGCAACGATAAACCCTATCAGGTCGCCCCAGGCGATCACTACATAGCCGGAGATGTCGGGAAGGGTGGATAACATTCCTGTGGTCATTCCTACTCCCATTCCTATGATTCCAAGTGGGATCACCACTTCAAATGCTCCGAAAAAGGGCATTAAAAGGATTTTTAGTGGCAAAACCAGTGCCATTCCTATCAGCCCCCCCGCAACCATTGTTAGAAACATATTGGATTGAGAGGATAGTGCCAGATAAACAACCAGGGCTACGGTGCCCCCGGCGAAAGTACCGATGAAAAAGTCTGCAACTTTTAAGTTCATATTAAATATTGTATTCTAAAATGAAATAGGGCGATACTACATGAGGCCCCCCTGTTAAGGCAACGAGTAAGAATTGGGGAGGGTTGGCACAAACCATGCATATACTAAATTAGGTGTCAAAAAAATGGAGTTTGGGGTTGACAAGAGGATACAGCAGGATCATATTATTAAGGACTTTATTTACTAATCTCTTTAAAAAACAATAAGTTATGTCAAGAAGTCTATCTGGCCCAGAAAGAGCCGCAGTGCTGTTGATTAATTTGGGCGAAGAAGTTGCCGCCAAGGTTTTGGCTAACTTGGACGATCGGGAAATTCAGAATATTGGTAACTATATGTCTGCCCTCGGTGATGTTGACATGAGTGTTATGGACAGCATCAATAAAGAGTTTTATGAAATGGTAGAGTCGGGAACCGGTGGCTTGGGCATTGCCGGGATGGATTTTCTAAAAACTGCTCTCATGCAGGCGTTGGACCCGGCCAAGGCTACAGAAATTTTGAACAACATCACTACGCCGGGTGAAGAAATGGGGGGTGGCCTGGAAACCGTTCGATTGCTGGACCCCAAAATTATTTCATCTTTTATCGTTAATGAACATCCGCAAACTGCGGCGATTATATTAGCTCATCTTGATCCTCCAGTTGCCAGCTTAACCATTCGCGAATTGCCAGAAGAGCATCGCATGGAAATTATCCATCGTCTGGCAACGTTGGAACGTGTTGCGCCGAGTGTTATCCGCGAACTGGATGAGGCTTTACAGTCAGAGTTCCGAACTTCGGGTGCGGTTTCGGGTAATAAACTGGGCGGTGTCGAGGTCGCGGCAGAAGTGATGGGTTCTCTGGACCGGACGACTGAAACGTCTATATTAACCTCCATGGATGAGGTGGACCCTGACCTGGCTAATGAAATTCGTAACCTGCGCTTTACCTTCGAAGATATTCTTAAAATTGATGACAATGGCATTCAGATGATCATGAAAGAGATCAATCAGGAAGATCTGTTGATTGGATTGAAAACGGCTACCGATGAATTGAAAGAGAAACTGTTTACCAATATGTCGGAACGTGCCGCCTTGATGATGAAAGAAGATCTTGAATCTCTCGGGCCAACAAAAATCAGTGAAGTGGAAAAAGCCCAGCAGAAGGTTATTGCGGTTTGTAAGAAACTTGAAGAAGACGGAAAGCTGGTTATTGGTGGTGGTGCCGATACGCTGGTTTAATTCGTTCTCCTAAAAAATATTCTGAGATCAGGTTACTTGCGCATTGATGGGGATCAGGTGGGATTTGATCCCCTTTTCCTTTTCTAATTTTTCCAGACTTTTATAGATGGCGTCCAATCCGCCCAGAACGGTACCTTCGAGATGGATGTAATAGGTTCCTGATTCTTCCGCTTCCCCTACATTTGATTCCAGCAGTAGAATATTTAGTCCCGCCTGAGCCAGTGGGGTGGTGGCATCTTCTACGACACCCATGCGGTCATCAGCGAAAAGGCTGATTCTTACATCTGGCTCGCAATGGTGCTGGGTCCCGTCTTCCAATGCTACTAAATGTGCATTGAGTTTTAGGGGTTCGCAAATGGAAGCGATGATGGCTTCCAATGATTCCTTTCCGCTCTCATGTTCGATCATCAGCATGATGGTAAAGTATTTTCCCAGGCGAACCATAGAAGAGTCGCCCAGGTTACAGCCATTTTTGCAGAGTCCTGCACTCAAGCGTGCGACCATGCTGGGTTGATCGAGACCTATGAGAGAAAGCATGAACCAGTTTTTCATAAATTAACCCTATATATGGAACGTTAAGGACGAACTTTAAGTTTTCTGTTATAATATTGAGCAACCAGAATAGCATAATGGCTGAAAATTATACAGTTATAGAGCTGGGTGGAAATAGTAGTTGCATCGTTGACAAAATTTTTCCATAGAGACCCCGGTTTTATTTAATTATTTGGTGGGAATAGTAGAAGTAATAACAGTTGACTTAGAGCCTTGGAGGAAAAATGAAAGTAAAAATGTTTTTGTGTGCGGTTTTGCTGATGTTTGTTGTTACGGGATGTGCCGGAGTTCAAACAGCGGGTGACTCAGGAAGTTCTAAAGGATTGACCAAAGAAGAATTGAAAAAAATGGGTGTGGATGAAAATCAAGGCGCGTATTAGGCCTACTTTTCACACAGCAGTTGAAATTGAAAACCCCGGTTCGCTTGAGCGGCCGGGGTTTTTTATTTTTAGATACTATCCAGATCGTTTCTTAGTTTAACAAAAGCTTTAAGAATATCAGTGGCCGTAATAATTCCGACCAACTTATTTTTGTGGACCACGGGCAAAGCTCCAATTTTTTTCTTGGCCATGATCGCCGCCGCATCCGCTGCCCTTTGCTCCGGTTCTATGGTTATCACTCCCCTTCGCATGATATTTTTAACTTTGCGAGTCGAAAGCTGAACGGTAGTGCCATCCGGGTTCTCTATGACAGTTTTTTTGGGTCCTAGAACTTTCTTTAAATCCCGATCTGAAAGGATACCGACCAGTTTATTTTTCTCCACCACTGGCAAGTGACGAAAATTCTCAAAATTATATAAAAAGAATACCCGGTCTAACTTATCGTTAGGACTGACTGTGGTCACCTCTTTAGACATCAGCTCTTTGACTTTCATGGAACTCCTCTGCTTTTCTAATAGTTATATTTTCGCATGATTTTAAAGCAATCTTAACATAAGCATACTGACTAAGGGAGATACTATATTTGTTTCTCATATTGGTTCTCCTTCCAAATTCTCGTATACAATTTAAACGGGAATTCCGATAATAGGTTGTCTTCATGTTCACTCTTTGACTTACGTCCCTCCTTAATTCATATGAAACGAGTTCCCTCATTGCAATCGCCTTCAACGTTTTCCTACCTAACAACGTTCTTTATTTTATTTTTGTTTGTGATCATCGCGTTTGGGGGAGCTTTAAATAATAAATTTTTGAGTTGGGATGACGCGGACTTTGTTTATGACAATCCGATGATCCAGTCCATTGATGCCGAGCATATTTTTCAAATGGCAACCAGTTTTCATACGGGAAACTGGTATCCCATTACCTGGGCTTCTCACGCAATAGACTATGCGTTGTTTGGTGCTGATCCTTTAGGGCATCATCTGACCAGTGTTTTGATACACGGTGTGAACGTTTTTTTGGTATTTCTTGTTTTCCATCGATTGTTGTCTTTAGCAAAAACCAATTTTTCACCCTCCTATATTTTTTGGGGAGGGATTACTGCGGCACTTTTATTCGGACTTCATCCGCTACGGGTGGAATCGGTGGCGTGGATCTCACAGCGCAAGGATTTGCTTTGCGCCTTTTTTGTTTTGACCTGTTATTGGGTCTATCTGTCTTGCTCTAATGCCTCTGAACAAAAACCTTATTGGCGTTGGTACAGCAGTGTGTTGGTTTTATTTTTATGTGCCTTGGCGTCAAAACCGATGGCTGTGACAGTCCCTATTATCCTTTTATTGTTGGATTTCTACCCACTACGTCGTTTTAGCCGCAGGGCACTGCTGGAAAAAATCCCTCTATTTATTATCTGCTTCGGAATATCCATCGTGACTTTGAAGGCGCAGGGTCAGGCGGGAGCAGTGGTTTCTGTGGACAAACTGGATCTTATTGATCGGGGACTGAATGCAATACGGAGTATCGCATTTTATCCCATGAAAACCCTTTGGCCGGTAAACCTGACTGCGTTGTATCCATTTCCCAGCAAGCTTACCCCTTTAAGTTTCTGGTTTTCCGGATCGTTGTTACTAATTTTTGGAGTTACCGCCTTTTGTGTTATGGAGTTTAAAAAGGGTAAATTATTTTGGTGGGTCGCCTGGTTGTATTACCTGATTTCACTCGCTCCGGTACTGGGAATTGTTCAGGTGGGAGGACAGGCCGCCGCAGATAGATACACTTATTTGCCAATGCTAAGTTTTTTTCTCTTGTCCGGTTTGGGTCTGATTTGTTTAGTTCGGTTTTTTGAAAAAACTGCAAATTCCCGATACCTTACGGGGGCATGCGGAGTATTATTGCTAGTAGGGTTAACCGGTCTGACTCAAAAACAGGTCAAGGTTTGGAGTGATGATGAAATTCTTTGGCGGCATACGGTCCAGATTTTTCCTGATCGTTTACCGAGAGCAAGGCTTTTCCTGGGCTGGGCCTATTTAGATGGGAATAAACTGGAGGCTGCCGCAACAGAATTTAATGTGGCTCTTAAAATGCACCCTCTTTATTCTAAAGCCTATAACGGACTGGGTGTAGTGGAATACAGGCGTGGACGATTGTTTTTAGCAGATAAGAAGTTTAAGGAGGCTCTGGCTCTGGATTCAGAGTTTGCCGAAGCCTATAACGGATTGGGCTTGGTGGAATATAGCCAGGGGCATTTAGAGTCGGCAGAAATTAAATTTAAAAAGGCCCTGACTCTGGACCCGGAATTTAATGAAGCTGGAATTAACCTCGGTTTAGTTTTATTTTCTCAAGAACAATTTGTTGAAGCTGAGAAACAATATTTAAAATCTCTGGCGCAGAAACGAGATAGTGTGGAACTCCGTAATAACCTGGGTCTTCTTTATTACCGTCAGGGACGGTTAAAAGCAGCGGAGTCTCATTACATGGCAGGTTTGAAGATAGATTTTGAATTTTCTGGCCTTCACTTCAATTTAGGAAACTTGTATCGAACTCAAGGACGAATAAGCGAGGCTGTAAAGGCCTACAAAGAGTCGATTAAGTTCAATTCACATTGGGCAATGCCTCATAATCATCTTGGTGAAGTTTATTTGGAGTTGGGCGTGTTGGATAAAGCTGAGGCTGAATTCACTGCGGCGATTGAGATTGATCCTGAAAATGAATTAGCGAGAAGAATACTCTTGCTGTTAACCAGTACTTCCAGAAAAAGTCAATAACAGCTAGAGAGCTATCTACTTAAATAAATGAAGAAAAAAATAAATTTAATGGGGATTTTATTGTGGTCTCTTGTTTTGGTTGTTGTAGGATTTTCTTACAACGGAGTTAAATATTTGAACCATGAAAAATTAAAGAACTTGTGTGATAAATATAATCCCCATAATATATCTGACCGCAAATTAGATCAGACCTTAAAGGATTTGAATGAATTGCGGCGATCCAAAGACGATTCAAGCTTGCAATGGATTGAGTCCTGCGCAGGCTTGGTCATGGTTGAAATGAAAAGTCGAAGTTTTGAAAAGAATTTTAAAAAATCAGGAAAATGAAATTTAATAGTCGAAATGTAGTCATAATTTTATCGCTGGTATTATCCTACGCCATTATCCACTCTACGGCAGAACAATTGCCTGATATTTTTTATTCCTTGCTGGGAGTGCGTGTGGAGGAGGGATTTTTTATCAAGTACAAGTTTCCTGTCGCTATTTTAGCATTATTACTTTTCCCACTAATAAACTGGCTTAAAAAGAAATTGATTCTGTGAGGGCTGTGTGAGTTACAGGAAATTGAGTATGAAAAAATAATAATTATCCCTTTATGGGAGGTGGCATCCGTTCTTCCTGGAAAAAATTTACTACTTTTTATATAAATGTGGTGCAATAGAAGGAATAGTGGCAATAAACCTCCTAAAGGGTTTGAGTGGTGATAAAACTGAAAGGGTTAATTTTACTGTTCCTGATGCTAGCGTCCGCACCAGTTTATGCGGATGATTTTCAGGATGGCCAGAATGCATACAGGCGCGGAGAGTATAGAGTCGCTTTTGAAAAGTTTAAATCACTGGCGCAAGAGGGAAACCCACAGGCTCAATGGTTGTTATCCGGATTATATGCTAGAGGTATGGGAGTGGCTCGTGACTATGTGGAGGCCCTCATGTGGTCAGCTATTGCAGGAGCGAATGGCGTTGAAATTGCAATTATAGGCCGGGATATGCTTCAGAAACAAATGGCTCCCAACCAAGTCAATGATGCGTATAAACAGGCCAGAGAGTGGATGAAAGAATTTAATAAGAATTAGTGTTGCCAGAAATATCCATCTTCTAAATCGATCTCAAAGTATAAACAGTATTACCCCGACTGAAACCAGGAGTATAAAACATGTTTCTTGCTTCCACGCGTATGATTAAGGTTGTTTATGGTGAAAGCATGAGGAGTGGCAAAAACTTCGACTAATGAAGATAGAGGAATTCTATGAAAAGAGTGCTCGTTACATTAGGCGGATTTCTACTTTTAGCTGTAATTATTCGATTTGGCATTGGTGCTGTGCAACAGAATGTTGGAGAGGAGGCGGCAAATAAAATTTTGGGAAAGAATCCAAAATTAGTTGAGGCTCGATTGAAAAGTGCCGCGCGACAGTTGAACCATGGGCTCCCTCGACCGGTAAGTGGCATCACAACCCTCACAAAGGTTGAAAGCTCCAGTTTAACCCTAACGTTTTTTTACGTTATTGATCCACCTTTCGGGGAAATCGACCCAGATGAATTTCATGATCAAATGACTACACAATTTGTTAACAGTCTATGCACTGAAAAGAAGGTGATTTTTAATTTGAAAAACGGAGTTACCTACTCCTACAATTATGAAGATAAGGAAGGCTCAGTGATAGATATTATTGACTTTACTATAGATGATTGCGAAGGATTGGAAGGATAGAAGAAGATCAATATGGAAACCTGGTTCAAAGTTTTGCCAGGTAAATATTTTTCAAGGGCACATAGGTTTAAAGCTCTTAGTGGGGAGGATAGAGTGAAAAACATAATTATCATTATGATAGGGGTCGTTATATTTGGCTGCGCGAGCCAACCCAATCGAATTACAAAAACAGAATCAGGTCAGCCGGAAATAACTATTGAGACCAACAACATGGATGTTATTAGGTCTTTGTTGATCTCAAATATGGGAGAGGAAGAGTGGGATTATTCGTTGATAAATAATTCTGAGTATAGTTTGACTTTTGCCCGGCAAGTTAAGGAAGGGGAAGAAGCAGATAAAGCGCAGGAAATGGTTGGCACTCTCTATGGCACCATACCTGAACGAATTGTTGTAATTAATATGATGAGAATGCAGGGTGCAGTCAAGATGATTGCTTATCCTTCATTAATGAGCGAAAACGGATTTGGAAAAACCAAACAAGTGAATTTAGATAATAATATTGAGGTCTTCAATGCGCTTCAAGAACTGCTGATTTCAACGAAGACCGAAATAGAAGACGACTTCATATTAAAACTGATGCCGCAGTAATTAAATTTTTGTGGGATGGATAGGCTACCGCCTCTCCCCATGAAAAAAGTCTTAACCATCACTTGAGGTTTTTAGCCGATGGAATGCTCTCAAAGTCCCGATCACTCTTTCTATTTCCGGAAAAATAAAAGATTTTAGGAATATAGGTCGAGGTTATGTTTTATTGCCGAAATGTAGCATGACATTGGACGCAATAGGTCATGGTCGTGTTCAATGCGCCAAGAGATTTAGTCAGGTCTTTGGTTTTTAATGTATTCCCCAGGGCGTCACCGCTTTTATGGAAGGCCAGCCCTAAATTTTTGAAAGTCTCGTTTTCAAAGCTATTGCACATCTTTTTCATTTCCTCTGTTAATCCCAGTTTTGAATAGGCTATATGGGATGCTTTGTCAAAAGCACCTTCTGACAATAACCCTATAATTGACTGCACCGCTTCAACATGGCTTCTCATGTTTGCCAATTGATGTTGCTTCATGGCCGGGGAAAGACCCAGAGAGATTCTTCCATCTTCAACTGAGTGCATTTTATGTTGGCTTCCTTCATCCATCCTATGCGCTTTATCTTCAGCTGAAGAATTAATGGATAATACAGCAAAAAGCAATATGCTAATTAACATAATAAGTATTCTCATTTAATTACTCCCTTTTATTAATACCGTTCTTTCGGGCTGAAATGAAATCATTTATAAATTCCTTCATTTGATTACCCGAACAGTGATATTTTTAGCCTCCGACATTCCGTGACAATTTTTGCAGGGCAAAGGTTTTGCTTTCGCCTGGAATAGCAGTTTCCCTTGTTTTAAAATATCGGGACGAGAGGATTTGAACCTCCGACCCCTTGACCCCCAGTCAAGTGCGCTAACCAGGCTGCGCTACGTCCCGTTAATTTTCTTTAATTGTAAATCCGGATGTGTAATTTGTCTTGCATAGAATGTGCAGATTTGAAGTGTCTTTCAAAATAGAGGATCGCAATAGGGATGTCAATAAAATAGGGCAGAATTTAGACTGCGAAACCTATTTTTTTTGGCCTGATCTGCCTTCTATGTTATTATCTCTAACTCTATGAAAATTTGAGAGTTTTTGTCTTCAGTCGATAAATTGCATCTTGGCCCGTTAGTTAGATAGCAGGCAGGAAAAAAACAGGCTAATGCAGGTCCAAAAATCTATTTAACGGAATTTAATGATATGGGAATGAAAGTGGTCAATGTTCGGGATGTTTTTGAGTTTAATCCTGAAAAGATGAAAAAAGTCAGTCTGTTTGATACGGATAATTTCTTTTGTGATATATACTGTCTCGAACCCGGTCAGTTTCAAAAGGTTCACTCGCATGAGGGATCGGACAAGGTTTATTATGTTCTTGAAGGGCAGGGCAAGGTGACTGTGGGAACGGAAGAAAAAGTGCTTTCGCAAAACGAAATTACCCTGGCTCCGTCAGGCGAAGATCACGGTGTTGTGAATCATACGGATGACAAACTGGTTATGCTGGTTTTTATGGCCCCCAAACCGGCGTAACCGCCGGTTGCAAATGAAGATATATTTTATTGCGAGCAAAAAGTTGTCTCGGCCTAATAAGCTATTGCTATTTGCGTCCCCTGCAAAGGGGCGAGTTGCCCATATTTAATTTTGAATTGTTAGGCGTCCATTACAATGATCTATTTAGTTTTCCCGACATCCTGGCATCCATCCCAACCCTACTTGAGCTTGCCCAGTC
>JABIXH010000265.1 GCA_018664975.1 Nitrospina sp.
AGGATAAATCTGAATCGTCAATATAAAACCAGGTTCCACGATAAAAAATAATCATGGCGTTTTCCTCCGGTTTTTCGGGGAGAGAACGAATCCTCAACAAATCGCCGGTTACTTTCTTCCAATCAAAAACATCTCCGGCTGATGTTTTTGTTTTGGTTACCTTGCCTCGCAAAGTATCCTGGGTGGAAACTTCTACTGCCTGAGAAAGATAAAACATAGTCCCGAGCAGGGAACGGGTAACGATCCGGATCTGATCCGTCCTATTAAAAGTGGGTGCAAAAGTCAGTACATAACGGGTTTTGCCGGGTTCGACGTTTACTGCAAGCGCAAACTGTTTAGCCTCTTCCCGGTTTTTATCTTCTTCATTAATATGCAGAATCAATTGTGGTACACCCTCTGCCTCAAAATAGGAAAGGTTAATGGCATCTTGAACCTGCAATGCCCTCAAGTACTTTACAGCAGAAACAAACTCCAAAAATTGGGGCGCGAGACTGGGGGTAGGCCCTGAGGCGCCAGGAGCATTTTTTAGATGATTCATTCGCTGAAAACATAATCGAAATATTCTTTCAATGCTCCAGCCCGAATGAAATAGAAGCGCGATAGTCTGTAAAGGAAGAGGGGATAACACGCGCTGGATAAATTTATCTCCCTGTAATGGAGAATAGGTCACGGTTGGTTTTTCCGTCAAACCCAGGCTTCCTCCAAGCCCAAAGAGTCCTTTGACACCATCTTGCAAAGTTGCCGAGGCGTTAGCTGTGGATGACAAGGTGAACTGGGATGCCACACTGCTCACTTCCATGAAGAACGGAGTATCTCTGTATTTAAGCCGGACCAGATTGAGCAAAAGTTGTTCGTCATTGGTTCTTTGAATCGCAAGATTGTAGTTGCTTCTTTCGCTTTTCAAAGTTGTTGGGCCCAGGTTAGCGCAACCCATAAATAAAAAAGAATAAAACGCTATTAAGCAAAGGAGTAATGAAATGTTTGAGGGGAAGTAGCGAGTGTTCATGAAAAATCTGTCTCGGATTTAAGGGGTTTTCAGTATGTCTTGATTTGCTAAATGAATGGTTGATGTGGGAAATGCGGGTTCCGCTCCATTATCTATAATAATTTTTAGAATCTTTAACAGGATATCTTGCTTGATGGTGTGATATTTTTCCCAATTTTTCGTTTTGGTGAAAGTGTATATAAAAAAGTCAAGGGAGGACGGGGCAAAACTATTGAAGTTAACCATCAAGGTATTATTCGTATCAATTTCAGGGTGACCTCTCAACATTTCTTCAACCTGTTTAGTGATGGTTCCCATTTTTGATGCGTCATCATAACGAATTCCAATGGTCTCCTTTATTCTGCGGTTTTGCATGCGAGAAGGATTTTCCACTGCGACTTGTGAGAAAACGCCATTGGGAATATACAACGGCCGCTTATCGAAGGTTCTTATAACGGTAACTCTCCAACCTATTTTTTCGACAACACCTTCAATTTCACGATCAGGAGAGCGGACCCAGTCTCCCACTGCGAAAGGTCGGTCCATATAAATAAAGAGACCCCCGAAAAAATTTGATAGAAGATCTTTAGCCGCAAAACCAATGGCTATCCCGCCAACACCTCCAAAAGCCAAAACACCGGAAATGCTGAACCCGAGTGTTTGCAGTATCATTAATACGGCTGTGATGGCAACGGATATGCGGGCCAGTTTTGATAGGGCATCCAGCGTGGTGGGGTCGACATCTTTTTCCGACGCCTGGTAACTTTTTTCAGCTTGTTGGATCGTGAGAACCAGAAACCAAGCCAGAGAGGCGATGATTATGGCATCCCGTAGGGGTAGGAAGGCTTCCAGGATGACTGCACCGGTAGCCTTATGAATAATCTCACTGGAGAAAGCGATTGCCGTTATCCAGATAATAGCACTTAGGGGACGGGGAATAGATAGAAGGAACGCGTCATCCCAATTGTTCTGGGTGCGTTCTGCTTTTTTTGATAAAGATCCAAATATTTTTTTCTGAAACATATTCGCAATCAATGCTACGAACAGGACCAGAAATACCTGAAGTATGTATATGTTTTCTTGCTTTAACAGTTGATCAAACCCTGCCATTCATTTTCCTTCCATAATAAGATCACTCTGATTCTGAAAATAACATATTTCAAGGGAAGGCGTAATATTAATTACTAATGCATTGATTATTGGTCCCAATTTTTGTAATGTCTTTTAGTATTACTCTATAAAATTTTGTGGAGCGATTCGATATGGACCCAGTGAGTGATTATATGGTGAAGGTTGTTGTGGATATTGACTCGGAGACCTCGGTTAAGGAAGCCGCCGAAAAGTTGGACACCTGTGGGATTGGTTCACTACTGGTTAAAAAGGATGGCCATTATGTAGGAATGGTTTCGGAAATGGAAATTACCCGCCAATTGGTGGCACAAGACCGAGACTCAAAAATTACCTCTGTCGGCGATATAATGAATTCGGAAGTTGATTATATCGATCAGGAAGAAGCTATGTCCCGAGCCATTGCCATAATGAGAGAGAAAAGGCTCCGTTATCTTGTTGTCCGCGATGGAGAAACGGTAACGGGTATTCTTTCGGTGAAAGATTTGCTGGCTTTTTATGAGAAATGGTTCAAATTAATTCTTTAAATAAAAAAACGCCCCGCTTTTGCAAGCGGGGCATTATGCAGCACAGGAGCTTCCGTTAACTTGTGGTTAACAAATTACTCCGGAAGCTCCCCGGGTACTGTCAGATAGCATGGGATCACCTCCTTCTCAGGGCATTTTTCTTAGCGCCATGGACTTCCCTGTTAAGCCCATCACGCAACCAACCTCTTGTAAATCACGAACCTTGTTTAATATATTGCACCATTTTAATAATCGGTGAAAATATTTCTTGGGAAATTGGATAGAAAATTTTATAGCCCGTTATTTTGTTGATCCCGAGGGGGAAACAACATAGTCCACTTTGAAGTCAGAATCCTTAGCGACCTTTTTGCAGGATTTTAATTCTCCCTGGCAACGCATATAACACCCACTCCAATGATTGCAATTAATGTATAACCAATGCTTGGGCTCAGTTTTCATGTCTTGTCCCAGGATTTCAACTGTACCCTGATCGTTAACAGTATAGGTCTTTACGGCTCCTGGTATGGTTTTGGGGAGAACAACGCCACTGGATGCACAGGAGGATAGAAAAGAAATTACAAAAGTGATTAAAATAAGTTTCAGTGTTTTTTTCATGCTCTTCCCTTTCTAAAACATGCTGACTCTGGTTTAGTGTCTATATTTACATATTTCAAAATTATAGCATCTCTTTATTTAAATTATAATGTAATAGTGTGGAACAGGTTAGGTTCTTGCGGGGAGAGGTGGTGTGCTTTTGCGGTTTAAGCCAGAACATCCAGTATATGTTTTTTTACCTTTTTATGGGCCTCGGATTTTTTTCTGCTCAAGCTTTCTTCCAACTCTTCCTTGAACGATTTTTGATCCTTTTGCTTTTTAAAAGACCAGGGTTTTTGTCTATTTCTTCCAAACAGGGCCTCTTCAATTTTCATGGCTTTTCCTCACAAAATTTAGTTCTTATATTTTTATCGAATATTTTTAAAATAAACTTTATTCCTGAAATGAAATTACTTGAAAAACCGTAATTAAATTTATTTCAGAATATATTACCTTGAAAGCCTTATTATATGTTACAATAATATCTAATGTAATATATTGGATTTGGGATAAACCAATAATTAAAAGTTTAGTCCTCGTCGGAATGAGAGTGTTCCAAATGATAAATTCAAAAATACTGGTGGTTGACGATGAAATAAAAGCCTGCCAATTGCTCTCAAAATATTTATCCCGTAAGTGGTTTTCGGTCCAAATTGCATCGAATGGGCAGGAAGCTCTCATAAAGGCGATGGAGTTTAAGCCAAATTGTATTTTGCTGGATGTTCGGATGCCTCAGGGTGGGGTGAAGCTATTAACGCGTTTAAGAGAAGAATTGCCGGAAACAATAATTTTTATGGTTTCCGCGATTATAGAGGCAAATCATGAATTTCTTGCAAAAGGTGCTCATTCCTGCATCGATAAACCCGTGAACATGGAAGCACTTTTAAGCACGATTCGCCAGGCTCTAAATATTTCAACCACGCCAAGGGGTGGCGAAATTTCAGGCCGCTTGTAAAAATACTTGCACGGTGGCATCGTATTGTTTTTGGATTTCCTTACCCAGGCTTTCCAGAGAAATTTGGCCTGCCAGATCGAGTCTGTTCCAAGCTGTTGAGTTCAGGGGAGAGGGAAACGCACTTTCCCCGCTATCTCCGAGTTCCAGTTTATTGACTAAATGGTCCGCTACGTGCACGATGGAAGCCTCCTTAGCAAAAGTGGTATTTTTGTCAGGTTGATGATGATTGCTAACAATCTCTTGATGAAAAACAGGAAGGTTCCAGGTTTTTAAAAGGTGCTTCCCGACATCTGCATGAGTAAACCCTAATATGTCTTTCTCGGCATCTTGCAGGGAAATGTTTTCAGCTTTGCATCGCATGAATACAGATAGGATGTTGAACGGTGCGGTCAGAGCTATTACCAGTCGCCCAATATCATGGAGCATTCCCGCGACAAAAAACCTTTCCGTATTAGGTTCCTCTTTGTGCGAAGAAATTATTTTAGCCGCCAGTCCGCAGGCAATACTATGTTTCCAAAATGAGTCCATGTTCATCACACTGTCAGGAATGCCTTTGAACCGTTCCATGATAACGGTTGAGATGACCAGATTATTCAATTGTTCCAATCCAACCACCCCTATGGCATGCGATATGGTTTCTATCTGTGAGGGAAATCCATAAAAAGCACTATTAACGATTCGTAAAAGTCTTGCGGAAAGTCCGGGGTCAGTGGCTATGATATTTGAAATTTCGTCAAAGGATCCTTCGGGATCATCCATAGCCTTTTTGAAATCGTAATAGACATCCGGAAGTGAAGGGATCTGTACATCCGAATTAAACAGCTCCTGGATGTCCATTAGTGAGCTCTCCAGATTATAATTGTCTGTGAGACATCACTCTTGAGAAAACTTTTGGGATCAAAGAAATGAAGTTCTTGAACTGATGGGAAATTGTTGTCATGCGAAAAAAATATTAAAGCAGAATTGCAATTGAATGGCTCCAAGACTCGTTCTCCCCGTGGAATTTAGAAACCGTATTTGAAAATGTTTTCTGTTCACTGAATACCAGCTTCAGTATAACGAATCAGGGAGGAGAAATACGAAAACTTGTATTCGAGAAGTGGATAGGAAAGTAAAAAATATTATCAATCTAGAAGGAAATACTTTTAATTGCCAACATTTGTAGCCACTAAGTTAGTGCGCAAACTGTAAAAATATTTATAAATGCTTTTATGCGAATCTCAAATGGAAAAGCGTTATTGGCAAAGAAAAAGGCATTCAGGAAACTCCTGAATGCCTTTGAAAATGGTACGCCCGAGAGGATTCGAACCTCCGACCCTCGGTACCGGAAACCGATACTCTATCCAGCTGAGCTACGGGCGCGTATTTTTCAGCTCAATTCGTTTCCGCAACCTTCATCAAATCCGGCTACGGTTCCCACCTTGCGGTCCAGTTCCTGACCAAACTCTTTGATCATCTTTAATCGCCAGGTCCACCACTGGGCTTCAGCCTGTGATTCTTCTGAAGCGTCTGAGGAAACTTTTGCGTTATATTCCTGATTCGTTTCATCAAAAATGATTTTGATATCAGGACCTATCTTCAACCCATGTTCTTCCAGAACTTTAAGGGGATCTTTGGACAGTACTTTTTTGAACTCATCATCGGTGACCGCTTTAGCCGCAACGGCTTTCCAATTGTTATCAAGTTCTTTTTTCCTGATGGGATTGATCGGGGAACTGGTACCTGAGGAACCCAGAATATCGTTCATGTCTATTCCTTTCCGGAAAATTTAAACCGGTTAAATTAATGGTTGAAGAGGAAATAATACAGGATTCCCTGGACCATTTCTACAGAACTTTCAGCGTGGGATTAGATGGAGTGGATCAATTCTTTAGCTTTCGTAAGGGCTTCATCAAGTTTGTCAATCTGAGAACCCCCGGCTTGGGCCATATCTGGCCTGCCGCCGCCACTTCCTCCCACAATTGCCGCGATTTGCTTGATGATATTTCCTGCATGATATTTATCCGTCAAGTCTTTCGTGACACCTGCAGCCAGGGAAACTTTTCCATCAGCCACCGAACCCACGACAACAATTCCGGACTTTAATTGGTTCTTGGCGTTGTCGATAAATGTGCGCAGGGTTTTTGCATCCATGCCTTCCAGTTTCTTGATCAGGTACGAAATCTCTCCCAGTTTTTGCACATCATTCGTACCGGTAGACTCTTTGCCGCTGACCATTTTCTCTTTTAATGATGAGATTTCTTTTTCCAACTGCCGGTTTTTTTCCAACAGTTTTTTTAACTTTACCAGTTCCTCATTGGAAGGGGCTTTTAAGAGATCGCGAATTGCTGATAACGACTCCTGCTCTGCCCGGATGGTGTCGTAAGCCGTGGCACCGGTTACAGCTTCGATGCGTCGAACGCCGGAGGCGATGCCTCCTTCTGAGGTAATTCGGAACAAACCGATATCACCGGTCGCGTTGACATGAGTGCCCCCGCATAATTCTTTACTGAAACCGGGGACATCGACAACCCGCACGGTCTCTCCATATTTCTCTCCAAACAGGGCCATGGCGCCTTCTTTTATTGCATTATCAATTTCCATTTCCTTTGTGTAAACCTGAATATTCTCCCGAATTTTTTCATTTACACGGGCCTCAATGCGGGTTCTTTCTTTGTCCGTCAGCGGAGAAAAATGGGTGTAGTCAAATCGCAATCGATTAGAGGCAACCAGCGAGCCAGCCTGCTTGATATGGTCGCCCAATACTTCTTTGAGTGCCGCATGCAAAAGATGAGTGGCGGAATGGTTGAGTGCAGTGTCTCCTCGGGTCTGACGATTTACTTTCAGAGTCAGAGTATCCCCGGTACGAAGGGTTCCCTGAGTAATTTTTGCTTTATGAACAATCAAGCCGGGCAGAGGTTTGTTTGCGTCATGTAATTCCAGTTGAACATTTTCATTTGAAGCTTGACCCGAATCACCCACCTGTCCTCCGGATTCGCCATAAAAGGGGGTTTTGTCGGTCAGAAATTCTATCTCATCTCCAGCGTTGGCAGATTCTACCGGTGCCGTGTTTTTTAAAATAGCTAATACCTTGCCTTCGCCTTCAACGGCCCCATAGCCTTCAAAGAGAGTTGGCGGTGAGGTTTGCAGGAATTCTTTATAAAAGGTAGAAACTTCTTTTTCTCCCGAACCTTTCCAGGAAGCCGTGGCTTTGGTTTTCTGCTCGTTCATGGCTCGGGTGTAGCCCTCCATATCGAGGGTCAGCCCTGCATCCTTAGCCGTTTCTTCTACCAGGTCTGTAGGAAAGCCATATGTGTCATACAGCTTAAAGATTTCTTCTCCTGGGATGACAGTGAGTTTTTCCTTGCGAACTTTTTCCAGAATTTCATCGAGACGTTGAGTTCCATAATGAAGGGTATTGCCGAAACTTTCTTCTTCGTTAAGGACCACTTTTTGAATGAAGTCCCTGTTACTATTCAATTCGGGGTACGCTTCTCCAAAGTCATCGATGACCTTGTGAGTGATACGGTGAAAGAAAGGACCTTTCTGCCCGAGAAGTTTTCCGTGACGCAGTCCCCGCCGCAT
>JABIXH010000245.1 GCA_018664975.1 Nitrospina sp.
AAAAAGTTGGTAGCTTCATTTATTTGGGTTTCGCTGGTGTTGGTTTTGGCTTCTTGTTCGATGGAATCAAAGTTTAATGGTGAAGGTCACCAGTACGCACCTGAGGGTGTTGAAAAGAAACATTAATCTGATGTGGAGTTTTTCCACAGACAGATAGCAATAACTCTTTCTTGCGCTTGAGTGTGGGCGGCAGTTATTGTCGGCCTGTGCCTGCCGGAGATAGGTATGTTTTTAGGCGAGGAACAATTTGGTTCCTCGCCTTTTTCCTTCCTTAGCATTGCAAATGTCCTGGGCTAATCGCTTGACAGGTCCTGTCAAGTCAATGCTACAATAGTCCCATTTTAATAATGAATATTCGCCTATGCTTGCAGGTTTTCCTGTTGCATCAGTGCGATGCGGAAATGTTGCGGTTTGATATCAGGGGGCAATTTTATTAACCCCCTAAACCCACACTTTATATCTTTTGTTTAAGTATCAATGAGAGAGGAGTCCATGGCAGAAGACAATTCCATAACGGTAGAAGAAGTTCGAAGTGCTCAAGAGAGCTTAAAAAACGGTATCACTTTGCATGAAAAGAAAAGTTTCAAAGAGTCTATTGAGGAATTTAAAAAAGCCGCAATGACTCACCCATTTGACTCAAAACATGTTGAGGAGCTGGGCACAAAGCTGAAGTCAGGTAGCTACAAACTTCAGCAGGAAAGTATCGCCTATATGGGATGCGCCGCAGTTCACCTTAACAAGCTTATCCAGGGGCTGGAAGATAGTCAGCGGCAGGAAGTTCCGGTGGATGAGTCTTTAATGAGTGCTTTTAAGGAATGGCAATGAGTGTTCAAAACCAGGAGTTTCTTCGGGAAGTTCTGCGGAAAGAGATCAAGGATCACAAAATCCCTATAAGTTTGGGAAAAACCTGTCCTGTCAAATGTGCGTTTTGTTACGAGATGGACCTGAGTTACCGCCAGACTTTTGATATGCCTCTCACGACGCAAGAGGATTGGGAATTTATTTTAAATGAGATCCAGACTTATCCGACCCGAGAGACGGAGTCGTGGGTTTTGGGTGGGAATGAATATATGGAGTGGACAGACCTCGCCTTGCATCCCAAGGCTATGGACTGGATTGAAGAATTCCTCGAAAAAACGGATAAAAATATTATCATGTTCTCGGTGGGCTATTTTGACCCGGCAAGGATCAACCGTTTATCGGAAAAATATCCCGGACGTATCAATTTTGAACTTTCGGTGATCACTCTGGGGTCCTATCGAAAACAATTGATGCCTAAAGGGCCTTCGGTAAATCAGGTTCTGGAGGTTCTAGATGGGCCAGCCGTGACCTCTGCTAATTTTTATTCTTTTGGTCCGGGTACCATGTCAGAAGATGCGCGAACAATTTCAAAAATTAATAAAAACTGCCTGTTGTGGATGGGGTGCCTGACTCCTTTGAAATATATTGATGAGACCACAACAGCATTGATGCGGCAGGGTAAACAGTATCTTCCTGATGAAGCTCAAAAGATTTATAGTATGAACCTTCCTAATATCCAAATGATTCATACGGAGTCGGACATTACGGCTTTTCTGAATAGAAATAAAATTATTAAAACTTTTGATGCGTGTGAATTGGATAAAAAGGATTGGATCGTAATGGCGGGAAATGTTTATCGGGTTCTAAAAATGTTTCGTCATGGCAGGGCGCGCTTTCTTTATGTGCCTAATGAAACTTTGGGAGGGGATTCTGATTGCACGACATTACTCACTTTCAATGACGTGGCCAAAAGAATTAGTACCCAAAAGGTAATACACCTTCCTCGGGTGATTATGGAAAAATCTTCCAATGATGAGCGGGATATTTCTGGAGTTTCTTTTGATGATTTTAAGGAGCAGTTCCCTCGGGTGCGATTTAAAGTCCTCAACCGGGTGAACTCCAACTTATCCAATAAAAAGCTGTATGAAAAGGGATATTTGAAAAATTATGTTGAGGATTATCTGCTTAATCCCCTTTCCAAAAAGTTTGAAAGAGTTGCCCACCCCAACTGATTTAGGGAAAAAGGAAAGCGGCCGATATTAAAGTGTGTTAAAAAAATAGAAAGGGTATCAGTATGCAGTATCAGCTCAAAATCGTTTTCGTGGATAATCAAGAACTGATTCTAGACACAACTCTAAAACATGGTTTCAGTGATGATCTAGAGCTGTTTGAGGTGACGACCTCAGAGGAAATTTTTGTGATTCCTCTCAAACAAATCAAATATATCTCCTGCGATGCAAAAATCTTCCAGAAGTAGGCCACAAATTTTAATGGACCACTGTTTTAGAATCGGATGCCTGTTTTTTTCATCCAGTCAGTTTCATCGAATTTTTCCTGAGTGTACTTTTCAAAGAGTACTTCATTAGAAGTCAATAATTTTCCATCTATGAGTATCTCCTCTTTTGTAGAGGGCTTCTTTCCCATTTTTTCCGTAAAATTTTCGGGGGTGGAGGTTTCTGGCTCTATTTTGTATGGACCCGGTTTTTTTGAGCTTTCGTCTATCATTTGATAAAGCTCTTCCAGACTCAGGAACAGATTTAATACTGCTTTTTCATTCATTTGTCCCTGCTTTTTAAATCGAGCAAGGATATCCTGCACATCTTTTGATAGCAAAATAGCCTGTAAAATGGCATCATTCAAGTTCTCATACTCCTGATCTAAAAAAGCATCGGAATCCATATTAGTTTCTCCCAACGAGTTAAAAGGTATTTATTGTTACTAGTAGCAAATCCTATGCCATTCTAATATTTTGGCTGGAATTGCATAACCCCTTTTTATATATAGGGTTATAGGAAATGTTTGAGCGTCAAAAATATTGCTCTATTTTTGATACCCTAATTTTATTTTATATTAGATTAAAACAGTAAAATATAAGCTCTTACCAAATAAGGGTTACCGGTACTTTCTTTAGAAAATGCAAAGCAATATCTTTTTTCTCGCCTGCATATCCGTTTGGTGATAATATTGCGGGCTACGCTGTAACTATTTAGATTGTTTTTGCGCGGCATTGTTTTAGAGGGAAGCTAGGCATATAATGAACTTAGATGTAAATTCTACTTGTTAGAGGAATTGAATGTCGATTCTGGCAAATAATCTAAAAATGATTAGAAGGGAACTGGGTTGTACTCAGTCCGTTATGTCGGGAATTCTTAAGGTAGGATTCCGTACATTTGTTCGATATGAGGCAGGTGAAAGAGATGCTCCCGTCGCGGTGCTTGTCAAGATTGCCAGGCTGGGAAATATATCGTTGGAACAATTATTGACTTCTAAAATAGATAAGAATGATATTGCCCCTCTGCAAAAAATAAACAAAGATTTAACCACCCTCGAAGTGAGTACAGTTAACTTTCAGGAGGGATCGGTTTCCTTCGAGAATCCTTCCCGACAGGAATTGATCACTTTAGAGGACACGGAAAAGCAGATGTTAACGCTTTTTAGAAAAATGTCTCCCCAATTTCAAAAGGATTGTTTATCCAATCTGGTGAAAATTGCAGAATTAGGAAAGGCCTCGTATAAATCATCTCATAAAGTGGGGAAAGGCCAACCGGGTAGGGATAAAAAAGTAGATAGTCTCGAAAAATCTACCCAAAGTATAATACGCCAACCTAAGCAGAGACGAAAACCTGGCAGGAAAAAGCTTGATAAAAAAGCTTTGCAAGAAAAGATAGACAAGCTTAAAATGCTAACCCAGGGCATTAATAAAACCACGGTGAGATAATAGTAAGTGAAATTTGCTGGTGTCAGAAAGTTATGGCACTGCGTGGCTATGTTGATTGTTCTTTCCGCGTTTCTTTTCCTTGAGTTTTATACCAACCTGTTTGAAAAAAGTGTCGGTTATTACTTAAAGTGGCAAAACCACAA
>JABIXH010000151.1 GCA_018664975.1 Nitrospina sp.
TTCCGTAAAAGATCCCTGCCTATGCTCCCTTCTTCAACTCCATTTGCCCCTGCAATAGCGGACCACTTGAGGGCTTGCACATAATCCCGAGCAACACCCATACCCCTGGCATATAACCCGGCAAGTAACCATTGGGCCTAGGGGCCAACTGTGGATTGAAAAGAGTATACTGAGGAACCCAAGTACTATTAATTTATGCAGTTCTCGTAATGCTTATTTGGATGCAGCAAAAATTCGGAAATACTATCTGAAAGAGCCCTGTAACCAGATTCGTTCAAGTGGTCCCAATCTTTTGGACCGTGGATATAACCTTTTGAGCTCGCCTCCCGCAGATATTGGGTTGTGTCAAAAAATGAGATATTCAATTTCTGGCTAATTTTTAAAATTTCTTTACAAACCTCTAAATGTCTTTGGGTTAAATTTTTACTATCAGCAATTCCACCGTCACCCATATTTCCTCTAAAGGATACAGTTGGTGAATTTAGTTTATAGGATGTCAATGTCGAAGGCAGGTAAATCAGTTTTATTTCTGAACTGGAGAAAAATTCCTTCGTTTTTTTAATAGCTCTTTCAAAGATATAATAGCCAATCGGCAAACCATCGTCACTGAATCCCCGCTTTTTTTCAAAAGGTGTGACCCCAAAAAGTGGCGGAGCTTGTAAATGAACTGGCAAGGGAACAGCCTTACCACCTATAACAGCTTCCGCAATTGGGATTGCGGGGAATATAATCCGCTCAAACTCTTCACCCTGCTTTGATTTTTCAAAAAAAATATTTTCTACCGACTTGATTAAAAAATTTGTAAAAACAAAACCTTCTCTAAACCCAGCACTATACTCTGTGATAGAATTTTGAAATTGCCGATTCAACCATTCATTAAATTTAACAGAATGTTGAAGTTCTCCGATAGCTTCATTCCCCTTATAATTCTCCCTAATAAATTGCAGGTTATTGCCTATGTCATTTCCTTCGTAAAATAAAACCAAGATAGTTTTTGGCGGTTTCAGGTCAAACCCCATGGAGTTTATATATTCAAACTGCTTTATAGGCCCGCTCCAAATGCCGTCAAGGCTCCCCGCTCCAGCGAAACCAAATGAAACGACATCTGTTTCTAATTTATTATGTAAAAAGTGAGCAGGGGCATAGTCTGGATACCAATCCCCATTGCCCTTACTCAAATCAATGTATAAATCTCCCACCCCGACTGAATTTGAGTCTCCAAATATTGCTATATAATTTTCAGGAATAACCGATTGCTTGGAATATTGGGCTAAAACTCTTAGATTATTATCAACTCCCCCGTACAAACGAAAAGGCACTTTATTCAAATATTTTGGAAATAACCATTCACCAATCAATAAAATAAAAACAAGGCTAAACATAAAAAGGGCTACATTTTGTAGCCCCGTTTTTATCCAATTTTTTCTATTCGTCATTCTTTATTTACAAGTTCCCGACCAATTTAATTGACAGGTTATGTGCGCTTTGCCCCCAGAGCCAACCATCTGGATTTCCAATTCTCTCTGTCTCCTCCAAGAGACGATAAGACAATTGCAGTAGAGTTTTATAGTCTTTATCAAAAATTGTCTCTATAGCCATAGAGCTCTTTGAGGTTCATTTTTCAGGTAGGCATTCAGGTCTTCTATTTTTTATTGTATTCCCTCATCCATTCCCCCGCCTCTCTAAAGGCTTTGTTGATTTGATCGGGAGTCATTTTCTTCCGTAAAAGATCCCTGCCTATGCTCCCTTCTTCAACTCCATTTGCCCCTGCAATAGCGGACCACTTGAGGGCTTGCACATAATCCCGAGCAACACCCATACCCCTGGCATATAACCCGGCAAGTAACCATTGGGCCTGGGCATTCCCCTGTTCCGCCAATGGCTCAAACTTTTCAAATGCAGTCCTATAGTCACCTTTCCTGTATGCATTCCCCCCATCCTGAAAATCTCCTGCATGAACAGGTGCAGAGATAAGGACCAACATCAGAAATACTGGAATCAATCGTTTCATTTTCTTCATTGCTTAATCGAGTTATGAGCCTTCTCACTACCATCATACCGGATAACTCTTTGCTCAGGGTGGAATATCGCGGGGCGTGAAGGTTAGGGGTCCTTTTCAGATAATGAAAAATCAATATGCCATTGCACAGAAAGAAGCTCTGTATGGGTAATTGTGCCGTCTCGATGTTCGGAGACCTGGTAAGTAGCTCTAATGCTAACATCGTCATCGAGCCACCATGTTTTTTCCACGCCTAATTCTTCGAAGTCTCTGTTTGTATAAATAGAGTCCCCTTTTCTCGGAATAAATTTACGGCTTCCGCCGCTCCAAACCCTGAAATAAAAATCAGTATCCCAGTGGGTGGTAAAAAATTTAAAGAGCAGACCATTATCTTCTGATGTGACAGTAGGAGAACCCGTCACCGGGGTCTTGTCGTAGGAATTAATATAGTGGACTGTGAAACCGGTCTTTTGCGAGTTCCATTTTTTTATGTAGGGTTCGCGGGACTCCTCAAACCTGTTTTCTGAGAAGCTATAGCCCATACCCAAAGCGTAGGTGAAGTTGTTTTCTACAGGGCCCCCGGAGTTATCTTGTCCGCCAAAATGGACCCATAAAACCTGAAGATCGAACATAAAATTTCCTGGCATCCATTGGGTGTAATTACCTAAAGTGAATTTTTCCCTTCTGGTGCTGGTTTCATTAAGCTCCCAGTCGAGCCAGGAATCCTGCCGGAGTGTTCGAGTGTCCGCTTGAATTTGAAATCCATGTTCTGCGAGATCGGTGAACTCCAGGTCATCATCAAAA
>JABIXH010000217.1 GCA_018664975.1 Nitrospina sp.
CTCAATTATTTTTCGTTTTCCTGTAAAAAAACTAAGGGAATGTTGGAATGGGTCATGTAAAAGGGTTAATCTGTAAAGAATGTAAAAGAGAGTTCCCCAAGGAAGCAATTCATGTTTGTGAATTCTGTTTTGGACCTATGGAAGTCAATTACGACTACGAAGCAATTAAAAGGATTGTAACCCGGAAATCTATTGAGTCCGGCCCACCCACAATGTGGCGCTACGAGGATCTTTTACCTCTTGATGAATCCCCCAAAGTGGGTCTTCATACGGGTTTTACTCCTTTGGTCAGAGCAAAAAATCTGGGCAAGGCTCTTGGACTAAAAAATCTTTACCTGAAAAATGATTCTGTCAACCATCCCACTTTCTCTTTTAAAGATAGAGTGGTGTCGGTGGCCATTTCCAAAGCTATTGAGTTTGGGTTTGACACGGTTTCATGTGCCTCAACCGGTAATCTGGCAAACTCGGTTGCCGCCCATGCGGCTGAAGCCGGGCTGAAGAGTTGTATTTTTATTCCTGACGGACTTGAAGCAGGAAAAATTCTCGGAACCCTGGTTTACGGGTCGCAGTTAATTTCTGTCAAAGGCAGTTACGATGATGTCAACCGGCTTTGCAGTGAAATCGGTGCCAATCATAATTGGGCCTTCGTCAATATTAATATCCGCCCTTATTATGGTGATGGGTCCAAATCTTATGGTTACGAAATTGCCGAACAGCTGGGTTGGAAAACACCGGATAATGTCGTAGTTCCTGTGGCAGGCAGTTCGTTGATTACAAAAATATGGAAGGCCTTTCACGAGTTTGAAATGCTCGGGTTGCTCGAAAATAAGGTGCAAACCAAAGTTTTTGCGGCTCAAGCTACCGGTTGTTCCCCTGTTACCACAGCTATTAAGAATGGCAGTGAGAACATCATTCCAGTAAAACCCAATACTATTGCCAAATCTATCGCCATTGGAAATCCTGCGGATGGTTACTACGGCATCAAGACTGCAAATACCAGTGGGGGTTATGGAGAGGATGTGTCGGATGATGAGGTGATTGCCTCTATGAAATTACTGGCCGAGACAGAAGGGATATTTACGGAAACGGCAGGAGGTGTTACCGTGGGCGTCACTCAAAAACTGATCCAGCAAGGAAGGATCAAACCGGATGAGGTAACGGTAATCTGCATCACCGGTAACGGATTAAAAACCCAGGAAGCCCTTAGCAATTGTTTTGCCGACCCGGTGGTGATTGAGCCCAAAATAGATAGTTTTGAAGAAATTTTTGCCAACGGTTTAGCCGTTTAATTGCAAATTGAGCCTAATTAAAATAGTCGTTAAGAAGTTTTCGCAAACGGTTTAAAAGGAGTAAAGCATGGCCGTAAAAGTAAGAGTACCAACCCCATTGATGAAGTTGACCGATAACCAAAGTGAAGTGACAGCAGAGGGTGCCACCATCAATGATATTCTCAATAACCTGGAAAACCAGTTTGCTGGAATTAAAGAGCGCATCTGTGATGAAAACGGGGCTCCCCGTCGGTTCATTAATATATATTTGAATGAAGAGGACATCCGGTTTCTTGAAGGCGAAAATACTCCTGTTAAGGATGGCGATGAAATCTCAATTATACCGGCAATTGCTGGCGGGGCCTGAAGATGATAGATTTTACCGATGAGCAAATAGAGCGTTATAGCCGTCATATTATCCTTCCTGAAGTAGGAGGAGAGGGACAGAGCCGTCTTTTAGAGTCAAAAGTTCTGCTGGTAGGTGCGGGTGGGCTAGGCTCCCCAGCCGCATTTTATTTGGCCGCCGCTGGCATCGGCAATATGGGCATCATCGACTTTGATACAGTGGACCTCAGCAACCTGCAAAGACAGATCATTCATAACACAGAGCGCATTGGCATGCTCAAAACTGAGTCTGCCAAGAAAACCATTTCGGCCCTCAACCCAGATGTCAACGTCACAGTTTTTAATGAAAAATTAACTTCTGATAATATTTTACGCCTGTTCGAGGGCTACGATTATGTTCTTGATGGCACCGATAATTTTGCTACCCGCTATCTCATTAATGACGCTTGCGTGATGACTGGTAAAACCAATATCCATGGAAGTATTTTTCGTTTTGAAGGACAGGTAACTATTTTCAAGCCGGATGAAGGCCCCTGCTACCGTTGCCTCTATCCGGAACCTCCACCACCCGGCATGGTTCCCAATTGTCAGGAGGGCGGCGTTTTAGGTGTGCTCGCAGGAGTCATCGGAAACCTGCAAGTTGTAGAAACTTTAAAACTGATCCTGGGCAAAGGAGAAACGCTGGTAGGCTCCCTTCTCATTTATGACGCTTTGAAAACAGAGTTCAGGAAGCTAAAATTGAAAAAGGACCCTCAATGCCCTGTTTGTGGTGATCAACCCACCATTACCGAGCTGATTGACTACGAAGAATTCTGTGGATTGTCTCGCTAATGAGGAAATATTAAAAATCCGGATGAATGCTTTTTTTTCGCACCGAATCCGGTTTTAAAGATATCTAATAGTTGAAATGTCAAAACCAATGAATTTTCCCATTCCCTTTGAGGTGCAGGCCCCGACTTGCCCGGTCATTACCGATCAATCAGTATTAAAAGCGATAGGCAACACCCCTCTCATTCGCATCCATAACCTGGGAAAAGAGTTCAAGGATGTAGACATTTATGCCAAAGCTGAGTGGAAAAATGCCGGTGGATCTGTAAAGTCACGCCCTGCCCTGAAAATGATCGAAGATGGCGAAAGATCTGGAAAGCTCACTAAAGACAAAATTATTCTGGATTCCACATCTGGAAATACCGGAATTTCATATGCGCTGATTGGCAAAGTCAAAGGTTACAAAGTCAAGCTGGTGATGCCATCCAATGTCTGTAAGGAACGAAAAGGATTGATGGCAGACTTTTATGGAGCCGAAATTGTGACATCCAGTCCTTTTGAAGGTTCGGATGGCGCCATTATCCTGGCAAAGAAAATCTATGAGGAAAACCCCGATATTTACTTCATGCCGGACCAGTACAACAATGACTCCAACTGGCAAGCCCATCAGGAAACCACGGCCCCAGAAATCTGGAATCAGACCAATCATCGAGTTACCCATTTTCTGGCAGGTATCGGAACCGGGGGTACTATTATGGGAACCAGCCGTGGCCTGCGCCAACTAAATCCTGACATCAAATGCTATGCGGTGGAGCCAGCAGAGTCCCTACATGGTCTGGAAGGCCTCAAACATATGGAAACATCCATTGTTCCCGGAATTTACAAAGAAGAAGAACTCGATGGCAAGATTAGCGTCCCTACCGATGAGGCCTATGACATGGTCGAAACATTAGAAAAACAAGAGGGAATTCTCGTGGGCCACTCTTCCGCCGCCGCCTTGGTGGGAGCCTTAAAACTGGCCTCCCAAATTGAAAGTGGTGTGATTGTAACCGTATTCCCAGATAGTTGTGAAAGGTGTTATGTTAATTTCGGGGAGTTCAAACAATATTACAAAACCCATTCTACCAAACTACCGAAATCCGACTGACCCTGATTTATTAAATCAGAAATCTTCCTTATTCAATCATGCCCCGTTTTCAAAAACATATTTTCATCTGCATCAATGAAAGAAAAACCGATGATGCCAGAGGTTGTTGTTCTTCCCGCGGTGCTTTAGAGCTGTTAAATTATATGAAAGGCCGGATTCATGAATTGGGTCTGAAAGGAAAGGTTAGGGTTAACAAAGCCGGATGCTTGGATGCCTGCGCCCAAGGGCCGACCCTGGTCATATATCCTGATGACACGTGGTACGCCCCCAGAACCCGAGAAGATATTGAAGAAATACTCACCGAACATATCCAGAGTAACCGCCCCGTTGAAAGACTCGCCCTGCCATTCACAATAAAAAACTGATTTTTTTTGCCTCAGATTCCCAGGCTTCAGGACCCTTCCCTCTTCATAGGTGCATGAGCATTGAGAATTCCGGAATTTAGAATTGATTGATTTCCATTGGCGTGTTTCCTGGCCGCGTAAAAATGGTTGGTTGCATTCCCATGTCGCCCTAGTTTATCCAGACATAAGGCCACATTGTAATGCGCTTCACCCACAGAAGCATCAATATTTGATGCCATTTCAAAATGCTTTAAAGCAACATCATAATGCCCTTGATTGTAATGGGAAATACCCTCTTCATTATGTTTATGCGCACTGGCATTGGACCCTTCACGCATAGGAAACTTCAAAGCCGGGTCATCGGCATACACGGGTGCAGATAAAAAAACCAAAAGAAACACCACCAAAACATAAATTAATTTTCTCATTCTGTCTCACCTTATAAATGGATTGTGGAATTCAACTTCCTTGAAAGATTAGTCGCCGTAGGTGAATTTTTCTTACAACTTATTTTTAACGAATCAACCCATTAATGGTAATGTGGATGCCGCTAAAAACTTCTTTCATGGTCTTGCCAGATTTAAGAATTCTGTCAAATTCCTCCTGGTAATCCACTGCCGCCTGACTGATCGCTTCCATTTCAACCTTCAGGCGGACAAGAGCAGTATTCATATCACTCATACGGTTTACAAGAACAGTGATGAAATTGTCCTTTAGCTTTTCGCGGGTTTCAGGTTTGAGTTTCTCAAACATTTTATGATCCAACTTCAGGACCTTGGCCCTGGATTTAGCAAAAATGTTGGTGGTGCGTGGGGTTTGCGTCAAAAAAGATACCTCACCAAATAATGCCCCAATTGTCAGAGTGTTAATCGTAACTTTGGGCAGGTCATTCCGGGTCACAATTGCCTCGCCTTTAAGGAGTATGAATACCGCCATATCCGTCTGGCCTTCTTCAACAATAGCCGTTTTATCTGAATATTCTATTACCTGATTGCTCAGTTCAGCAAACTCCTGCTTTTCGGCCGAGCTGAAGGATTTAAAAAATGGGATATTATTGATCAACCGCAAAGTCTCTTGAGGAGTCTTGTTAGAAATTATTGTGCCCATTATTTTCCCGATTATTTAAATTTTGCGCCTGCAAATGTGACTGGCAAAGTTTATAAAAAACTCCTTTTTGTTGCAACAGTTCCTTCCTCTTTCCAAACTCCAGGATTTTACCATGTTTTAATACCATAATTTTGTCGGCGTGCAATAGAGTGGCTAATCGATGCGCAATAATAATGCTGGTTCTACCGCGTGTCAATTCCCGGATTCCACTTTGGACCTCATTCTCGGTTCCAGGATCAACGCTGGAGGTCGCTTCATCTAAAACCAGTATCTGCGGATTTATAGCTAAAGCCCGAGCGAAGGACAATAATTGCCGTTGACCAGAGGAAATTCCAACGCCTCCTTCCTGTAGTTCTTGTTCATATTTAAATGGAAGACTACTAATAAAATTATGTGAACACACGGCTTGCGAAATAGATTCGATTTCTTCCTGACCCATCTGATGGTTTCCTAATCGAATATTATCCGAAATATTTCCAGAAAATAAAAAAACATCCTGCTGAACCAACGCTATCTGGCGACGCAAATCATATTTATTGATTTCTCTGATGGATTTCCCGTCAAATTTGATATCCCCTTTTTGAATATCATAAAATCGGCAAAGGACATTGACGAGGGTAGATTTTCCCGAACCCGTTGCACCAACAATGGCAAGACTCTCCCCTTGCGACAAGGAAAAGCTTATATCCTTCAATATATAGTTTTCATCTTTATACGCAAACCAGACGTTTTTGAACTCAATTTCTCCACGTATCTTGTAATTGCTGGCTGGCGGAACCAAGTCGGGTACTTGTTCTGGCGTATCCAATAATTCAAAAATTCTCTCTGAGGATGCCATGGCTGTTTGAATAATATTGAATTTTTCCGCAAGATCTCGCACTGGCTCAAAAAATTTCTGTAAATACTGAATAAATGCCACTAGAATTCCCAACTCGATTTCATCCTGAACAAATCGCCCTCCTCCATACCAGATAACCATACCCACAGCCAGGGAGTTAAAAAAATCTATCGAGGGCATGTACCAGGCGTTGTAATAGACCGTTCTTAAATCCTCTTGAAGCCTATCTCGGTTAATACCCTCAAACTTGTCGCCATTTACCTTTTCAAGGTTGAAACTTTGAACCGTATCCATACCCGATAAATTTTCTTCCAGATAGGAGTTCAGTTCTGCAACATACGCCCGATTTTTTCTGAGCGCGTCACGCGCCCGAACCCTATAGAAACGGGTAACAAGGGCGAGTAACGGAAAAACCAGACAAACTACCAGGGTCAACCGCCAATCCAGATAAAACATAACCACAAAAATACCCGTCAATGTAAAGAGGTCGCTGAATATAAGAATAAGTCCTGAAGTTAACATTTCATTGAGCACCTCAACATCGTTCACCACTTTAGTGATCATTTTCCCGATCGGGTTCTTGTCAAAATAGGAAAACGACATTTTATGGAGGTGGGCGAATACTTTCGAGCGAAGGTCAAACATGACTTTCTGGCCGATGTATTGCATCAAATAGTTCTGGAAAAACTGAAAAATGAATGAGGCGACTAATACGGTCAGATACAAGGTTGCGATTACATCAAGACCCTTATAGTCAGAAGCTTTAATGTAGTCGTCAATAACGATCTTGGTAAAATAGGGACCCGCTAAATTGAGCAGAGAAACTCCTAATAAAAGAAATATAGCTAGTGCCACCCAATGACTATAGGGTTTCAAATAGACCAGCACCCGCTTGAATAAAACCCAGTCAAGATAACGGTTTTTCAGGTTTTCCATTAAGGGTCTACTCATTAGAGAAAAATCTCCAATTCTCTTGCCAACAATTGATTCTGAAACAGGTTCGCGTAGACCCCATCAGCCTTGACTAGTGAAGCATGATTTCCCTGTTCAATAATTTTCCCTGTATCCATCACGATTATCCGATCTGCACGCCGAACAGCCGACAACCTGTGGGAAATTATCAGTGTGGTAGTTTTGCTAAGCTGGGCTTGAATATTCTCCAAAATTTCTTCTTCTGTCTCTGAGTCCAGGTGTGAAAATGCATCATCTAAAATCAGCAATTCGGGCTTCTTGATCAGGGCACGTGCCAGAGCGATCCTTTGCTTTTGGCCTCCTGACAAGGAAACTCCACGATCCCCAATCAACGTATCCAGCCCGTCCGGAAACCGATCCACATCTTTACTCAGTCCGGCAATTCGAACAATTTCCTCCACCTCACCTTCAGAGGCAAGCGACCTTCCCAGCACAATATTTTCACGAATGGAGGTGGAAAATAAAAAGGGTTCCTGGCTCACATAACCCATTAAATCTCTTAAGACTTGCAGAGGAATTTCTTTAAGGGGACAATTTCCAACCAATAAAGTCCCTACAGTTGGATCATAAAAACGTAAAAGCATTTGAGCAAGAGTGGTTTTTCCAGAACCAATCACACCGACCACCCCCAAAGTTTGGCCCTGGGAAATTTTAAGATTAACCTGATTCAATCCCAGAGATTCTTCACCCGGGTAGGAAAAACTGACCTCTCGAAATTCAATATCACCCATCTCCTCCAAGAGGTTGGTTCCCTCTGGGGATGGGTTTAGCTCGGTTTGAGAAACAAAAATTTCCTGAATACGACCCATTGCCGACAATCCCTTCTGAGTAAGGTTGAATACGTACCCAATGCCCATCATCGGCCATGAAAGAAGCATCAAATATCCATTAAACGCTACAAAAGATCCAAGAGTTATTGAACCAGAAATAACCGCCTTTCCTCCCATCCACAAAGAAAGCATAGCCGCCACCCCAATAACAAAAACCATTGTGGGTGTAAAAATTCCGAACATCCGGGTTACATGAAGGTTTTTATTTATGTATTCTTTATTTAGTTGTTCAAATTTTATTTTTTCATTTTCTTCCTGAACAAAAGCATGCAGAACCCGAATTCCAGCAAGGTTTTCTTGTACCTGGCCTGTTATGCGAGCCAAATGCTCTTGCACCGCCTTATGGCGCTTCCCGATTTCTTTAACAAAATAGAAAAATAAAAATGAAATAAAAGGTAACGGGAATAACACTTTTAGAGCCAGATCAAAATTCACCCAACACATCATACCCACGGCGGTGATAGTAACAAAAACCGCATCGATTAGAATCAACACACCCAAGCCAAAAAATTCTCTCACCGCCCTTAAATCATTTGTAGCTCGGGACATGAGATCGCCTGTTTTTTGTTTCAGATACCATGTCCGGTCTAAAGTTAATAGATGCTTGAATAGCTGATTCAAAATATCAAATTCAATTTTTCGCGAAGGACCGAACATATACATCCTCCACCCATAGCGGCCCACAACAAGAACCGATGAAATCAAAAACAAAAGTAATACATATTTAAAAAGAACTTGTGAGGAAGGTTTTCCCGGCAAAATATCAATGAATTCTTTTATCAACCAAGGCACGGTTAATGTCATCGAATCGGTGAGGATTAAAGCCGCAATCCCGATTAAAAATTCTTTGCGGTATTTTAAAATATAAGGCCAGAAAGATTTTATATTATCCAAGCTATTTCCTTTTCTTCTTATTTATCCATGTTATTTTTCTAGTTCTTTGATGCCTTTTTAGCTAGAATAGATGCGGGTTTGAGTGAAATTAAAGTATTTGCAAGTTTATCAAGCCCTTCATCCAGAATTTCCCATTAGACCCGCGATACCCTGAGCGATCAAAAAGAAAGACATCCTATGTACGGAGTAATATTGGCTGGCGGAAGCGGTACCCGCTTTTGGCCCATAAGCCGCGAACAAAGTCCAAAACAATTGCAGGAGATTGTGGGTCCTGGGACCATGATCCAAAATACGGTTCAACGCCTGTTACCCCTGATCTCTATTGAAAAAATGTATGTAGGGACCAAACACAATCAAGCGATTGAAACTCTTCGCCAGTTGGCCCCCTATGGTTTCGTTGCAAACCATCTAATGGCTGAGCCCTGTAGCAGAAATACTGCATTAGCTATCGGGGTCATGGCCCAAATGATGGTCGATAAAGATCCTGATGCGATCATGGGCGTTTTTCCCGCTGACCATGTTGTAACGAACTCTGAGGCCTTTATCAAGGCCCTTCAAAAAGCAGAAACTCTTGCCCGGAAAGGTTATCTGGTTACCCTCGGCATTCCTCCTACCCGACCTGAAACAGGTTTTGGTTACCTGAAGCAAGGAGCGGAGATTGAAAACCATGAAGGCGCTTACCATGTTGAACGGTTTGTGGAAAAACCTGACAACCCTACAGCCAAGCAATATTTAAAACAGGGTAATTATTATTGGAATTGCGGAGTCTTCATCTGGAAGGCATCCTCCATCCTGAAAGAACTTCAGCAACATGCAGAAAATATTCATTCTCAACTCAAAACCATCGTGGATTGCCTGCAGACTTCAAAAGGAAAACCTGGCCATCAGGAATTGAATAAAAAAGGGGCTGACTTTTTTTCAGCTCTTCCCAGCCTTTCCATCGATTATGCGGTCATGGAAAAGTCATCCCAAGTAGCTCTCATACCAGCAGATATAGGCTGGAATGATGTGGGCTCCTGGAACGCCTTGGACGAAGTATACGAAAAAGACCCCAATGGAAATATCATCCGTGGAAATGTGCTGGCCCAAGATTGCAATAATTCCATTATTCAGGGGCAGAATCGGCTCATTGGGGTATTGGGATTAAATGACACGATAGTGGTGGACAGTCCCGATGCCCTTTTGGTTTCTTCCAAAGAACACTCACAGGATGTAAAAAAACTGGTAGAAACTCTCATTGAAAAGAATCACCCGGAAGGAAAGCAACCCTCGACTGTGAAAAGACCATGGGGGTCCTACACCGTATTGGATTCAGGCCCGTCTTATTTACTCAAGCGTATCGAAGTTTTGCCCGGTGAGACACTCAGCCTGCAATCCCATAAGCACCGCAGTGAACACTGGACTGTTGTCTCAGGTAAAGCAGAAGTAATTCGAGACCAGGAAACCTTCCATTTAAAAGCCAATGAATCCATCACCATTCCCCAAAATGCCAAGCACCGCTTGGGCAACTCCGAATCAGAGCTACTTATAATAATTGAAATTCAATTTGGTCTACATCTGGATGAAAACGATATTTCCCGGTATGAAGACCGCTATGGACGTTGTTGATCCCCTAAAGGTAGGGCAATAGCCGTGACAATTCCCATTAACCTTCATTTTTTAGGTAGGGAAATCAAAAAATAATTCTTGATGGAATTAGAGTCAACCAATCGGTTTGCGTGGGCACTGGCCTGATTCTTGAGGAAAAATTGTCCTGCACGGATTTTGTACCAATGCCCTCCAGACCTTCGGGAAGTTTTCACCACGTAAAGTCCTTCCACCCCTTTCTTTTTGAGACTCCGAATCATCTTATCCGCTTGTTTGGCAGAATTAACTGCGGCAATTTGAATGGTATAAACTCGATCTTCCTTTTTTACCTGAGAAGATTTTGGTTCAGCTACTGAGGCAAAAGGGGGAGGAGATAAATCTTTCTTATTTTTTAAAGTCAACTCACTCAAGCTCAGAATCAGGATAATAGAAATTGAGAGAATCGAAAAACTAATCAACTTTGCCCTAAACGGGAGATACCCGAATCGAATAAATCCTTCAAGAACCTGAAGGAGAATCCA
>JABIXH010000266.1 GCA_018664975.1 Nitrospina sp.
ACATGGTGGGGGTGCGAGGTTTTGGGCGCGCCCAACCCACCATCGGTCGGGAGGGTCCAGTAAGGAGAACGAATCTTGCTGATGTGTTTCTCCGGTTCCGGCTCTCTATTATGGTCTATCGGTGCGCTCAACATGCGTTTTCTCGGTTTCAGGTTTGAGAAACAAAATGCTTCCACCATTCAATCATGAATGCCCTTTGTAGTAAATATATTCCTCACTACCCTTAACGTCCTGTTTTATTCACAATTGAGCCTCTTTTTTGCAATAGTCTTCATTTGATGGAATTATTATTTATAATAACCGGATTAGCTTATGAACAAATAAAGTTATGAAAGGAAGAGCATGTCCCCATCTTGGCCTTTACCAGAAAACGACCCTTGGTCGACCCCGTTTGCGCAATTGTTGATGCATCATTTGGAACTGCACCCGGGGGATACCGTATTGGATATTGCCGCTGGAGGGGGCATCCCGGCTTTTCATATGGCGGAGTGCGTGGGGCCTGAGGGGAGGGTTTTAGCTGTGGACATTCATCAGGCTCAGGTGCTTCGAGCTAAATCCGTTCAGGGTCCGCATCTACCCTGGTTGCAATTTGAGGTCGGCGATATGCGTTTTTTACCGCCCACACTTTCCCCCGTTAACCGCATCACGGGGAACCTGTCCTTCATGTTTTTTCGTCCCAATCGTTTTGAAGCGTTGAAAAATTTATTGCGATTCTTAAAGCCGGGCGGACAAATTGTTCTGACGTTCCCATCACTCGGAACCTTTGATTCTTTATGGAATTATGTGGGGGAGGAGATGCAACGGCGCGGGCTATTAAAAGAACGAGAAGCGTTGAATGAATATTTGCAAGAGAGGCCTTCTTCTGACCATGCAAGGCAATGGTTGCAAGAGCTGGGTTTGGATCGTGTGGAAGTGACGGAATGGCCGTTGGAAATTTTCACAGGCCCCGGTCAGGAGTTTCTGCAACATCCGCTTTTGCGTGGTGGTTTTCTGGATGATATTTATGAATGTTTTGAAGATCAAAAATTGGCGCATGAATTTATGGCTGATGTGTCGCAAAATATAGACTGCTTTACGCCTCTTTTTGCACAAAGGTGCGCCATGTCGGGGTTTCTTCCTGTGTAAAAATAAGCCGAATTTCTGTATGGAAATGGTAGGATTGCGGCATGGATGATGAAGCTAGGGTCGAGCTGAAAAAGAAAATCATTGCAGAGATTGAGGTGCAAAAGCACCTGATACAAAGCTTTACTATAACTTCCAAGCCGGTTGCTCCGGATAACGCAATCGGTCGTCTCACGCGCATGGAGGCGATCAGCAGTCAGGGCATCAGCGAGGCATCGTTAAATTCTTCTCGCACTAAACTGGTTAAACTTGAAAAAGCCTTGAGCAAAATAGACCTGCCCGAATTTGGTATTTGTCTTCATTGTTCGGCCCCAATTCCGCAGGGGCGCATCATGCTGATGCCAGAAAATGTATTGTGCGTGTCTTGCGCCGAGAAAAAATAGCAACCCTCTTATATGTGAGCAAAAGCTTTGCGTAAGTTAAAGCCCGATACTCCGACAAATCAAGAGTGATATATAAAAACTTCACAGTCATGCTGAGTGGGTGATGCCTGACCTATGCTGTCTTGCCCCGACGGGGGGCGAAGTATTTAAGGATTGCTCAATCGCTCATTGCTGACGGGACCCATGTGTTGACGGAACAAGTTCAAGAACATTTTTCAATAGGCCAAGCAAGGGAACGGGTGAAAGATTTGTTCCGCCCTAATCCTATAATTTACTGGTTGGATTTTTTGCTCAGTGCCATTTTAGGGTGGGTGAATTTCTGTCTGGCTGTGAGCGCTCAGGTCGGCTCATTCAAGCAACTTCTTTTTGTGGGCATTTCCTGCTTGGGGTTGTATCGAGCCATTTTATTTGTCCATGAAATTGCTCATTTTAAAAAGGGAGCCTTTAAAGTTTTTAGCTGGGTCTGGAACCTGCTCTGTGGTTTCCCTTTTATGATTCCTGTTTTTCTCTACCATTCGGTTCATTTTGAGCATCATAAACAGAATTTATATGGCACTCGTAAAGATGGAGAATATTTCCCCTTCGCTTTAAAGGGGCGAAAGTGGATGATCATTCACGTCTTGTTTTCTTTTCTGGTGCCGATCTTGTTTTTGGCCCGGTTTTCGATTTTAACTCCGTTGTCCTTAATGAACATACGGTTGCGTAATTTTTTGATGGTCAGGATGTCAGCACTGGTCATTGACTTGGATTACCAAAGACCCGAGTCTTCTTGGAAGAATG
>JABIXH010000269.1 GCA_018664975.1 Nitrospina sp.
CTTTCATTTCATCACGGATGTCGTTATAGCTTTCAGAGCCATCTCTTTGAAAAACATCCTCAAATTTTTCCAGTGCCCTGGCTTTTTCCTGCCCCTCATTTACATTTCCGTAATCAATACCCACAGCATATTCCAGAACAGATTTGCCCGCACGTTCTCCAAACACAACTGCTTCCAGAAGAGAATTTGTTCCGAGCCGGTTTCCGCCATGAACGGAAACACAGGCACATTCGCCGGCGGCAAAAAATCCGTTCATCCGAGTACCCTTCTCATCAAGAATGACGTGCGAATATTTATCGGTGGGAATACCACCCATCGAATAATGCGCGGTAGGTTGAATAGGCAGACAATCTGTAATGCAATCTATACCCAGAAAATCGATACCCAGTTGCCTGATTTGTGGCAGGCGTTCCATAATCCGATCCTTACCCAGGTGACGCAAGTCCAGGTGGATCATGTCTTTTCCATCCACACCGCGTCCAGCATCCATTTCGCTCTGTTCGGCGCGGGCTACAATATCGCGGGGAGCAAGTTCCATTCTAGAAGGGGCATAAGTTTCCATGAAGCGCTCACCGTTTCCATTCAGGAGATAAGCCCCTTCACCTCGCGCCGCTTCTGAAAATAAAATTCCCTGACGATACAAGCCCGATGGGTGAAATTGCACAAACTCCGGGTCCTCCATAGGAATACCAACATCCAACGCGGCCATGACTCCATCTGCGGTACTGGCAAATGCGTTAGAAGTAATTTTGAATATCCTGCCATATCCGCCTGTCGCAAAAACCACCGCCTTGGCCTGCATCACTTCCACTTCGCCAGTCTGGATGTTACTAACCACCACACCGTTACAGCGATCGCCATCAACAATCAACGCATGCATGTACCATTCATTATAAATTTTTACGGAATCTGCATTCTTCATGAGTTGTTCATGAAGAGCGTGCAAGATAGCGTGGCCCGTGCGGTCAGCAGAAAAACAGGCGCGCGGTTTGGAATGTCCGCCAAAACTGCGCTGGGCAATTTTACCATCCGGGGTACGACTAAAAACACAACCCATATGTTCTAATTCATAAATGATTCGGGGTGCGGCTTTAACATATTCTTCCACCGCATCTTGATCATTGAGAAAGTCGCCACCTTTGATGGTGTCGTACATATGCTCTTCCCAACTGTCCGGCTCAGAATTCCCTAAAGAAGCGGCAATCCCCCCTTGTGCCGCACCCGAATGAGACCGGGAAGGATAGACCTTGGTCAGCATACCTACATTCATATCCTTAGACACTTCCAGAGCACAACGCATACCGGCTAAACCGGCACCAACAATCACGACATCATGTTGAATCACAAAATCACCTCAAAACGGGGAAGCTCCCGCAAATCATTCAAAACCAGATCATCCGATCCCGTCAGATAAAAATTGATATGTCCTAAATCAACCTGCTTCGTTCCAAGCTTCCGACATTGCCCCTTGTATCAACAAAAATCATTGAAAATCAAAGGGGAAACTCTTTAAAATCAAAGTAAGGCGGGCTAAAAATCGGGGTAGCTACCGGAACCAAAATTGAAGGCCGATTTAAACATTTCCCCTGCTGAAAAGTCAAGAAAAATGAGATTTGAGTTGCAAATCTGGAGCAGGCCCCTCATAATGACCTCGACCATCAACAAAGATTTTTAACTACCTGAAATTAAAGGCTCAACTCTCACACCCCCATGTGAAAAGTGCCCACCTGGAGCATCTTTTGGAATTATTGAATTTTGAATCTCTGCCCTTGCCCGAACAAGTTTTAAAAGGCATTCGCGATGCAAACTTTGAGACCTGCACACCTATTCAAAGCAAGTCCCTGCCTATTACTCTTGGAAAAAAGGATCTTGCCGGACAAGCACAAACCGGAACAGGGAAAACTGCGGCATTTTTAATCACCCTTTTTACCCGACTCCTGGAAAATAATCCTCCACCCGTATCTAAGGAAAAAGCTGGCCCGCGGGCATTGATCATTGCACCTACCCGTGAACTGGCAAGGCAGATCGAAAAAGATGCTTTGCTTTTGGGAAAACATTGCGATTTTCGCACGGTTTGCGTAATCGGAGGAGTCGATTATGATAAACAAAGAAACCAAATTAAGGCCGGGTTAGATATCCTGATTGCCACACCTGGCCGGTTGATCGATTTTTATAAACAAAAATTCTTTAGTTTGAAATCAGTGGAAGTTCTGGTAGTCGATGAAGCCGACCGCATGTTTGATATGGGCTTCATTGCCGATCTGCGTTATTTATTCAGGAATTGTTCTCCCTATGACAAGCGTCAATCCATGCTGTTTTCAGCCACTCTTAACCATAGAGTGATGGAGTTGTGTTACGAGCATATGAACAATCCCGTCAGGGTGGCCATCGAGCCTGAAAAAGCTGTGGTAGATCAGATCACCCAGATTCTCTACCATGTTGGACAACATGAAAAGTTCAATCTTCTCCTCGGTTTGATGAAACAAGAGGCCGGAGAAAAAGTCCTGATTTTCTGCAACACTAAAATCGAAGCTGAAATCCTTGAGTGGAAATTAAACCATAACGGCTACAACGCCGGACAGATCAGTGGCGACCTTCACCAGAAAGCCCGAATCCGAGTATTGGAAAAATTTCAGGATGGAGAACTGGATATCCTCATCGCCACAGATGTAGCATCACGAGGACTGCATATCGATGATATCACCCATGTCATCAATTATGACTTACCTCAGGATGCAGAAGATTATGTCCATCGAATAGGTAGAACCGCACGCGCAGGAAATAAAGGTACCGCAATCACCCTTTGTTGTGAAGAATTCGCTCAACATCTGGAGCGGGTCGAAGAATACCTGAAAGACAAAATTCCAGTATCCTGGCCTGAGGAAGAACTTTTCCTCGAAGAGAAGGAAGGGAAACCCCCCATTAGAAAACGACGCGGTCCACCCAAAGCCAAAAGCCATAGTAGTAAAAGACCCAGTGGTGGACGCCCACCACGCAAACGACCCCACTCCCGTGGGAGGGAACTGGCAAAATCTCGTTGAGCCAAAAGAGCTAGTTAATCGCCAGAAAAAGTTAATGCCAGTCGGCCTAACATCTAGCTACTCGCTATGAGTTTTTGTAATTCTTCTTCATCTATTATTTTAATTCCAAGTTGACGGGCTTTTTCCAGTTTTGAACCTGCCGAGTCTCCCGCCACCAAATAATCAGTCTTTTTAGAAACCGTTGAGGTAACTCGTCCGCCGAGAGATTGTATTTTCTCCTTGGCCTCTTCACGAGTCAATCGGGACAAGGTCCCGGTAAGGACAAACTGCTTTCCTTCGAGCAACCCCTCCATTTCGGAGAAGTCTCCCTGTTCTTCCATAAGTATGCCCTGTTCCCTTAGCCGTTCAATTTCCTGCATATTGGTATCGCGATCCAAAAAAGCTTTCAAACTTTCAGCAATGACAGGCCCTATTTCATCAATCTTTTCCAACTCGTCATAATCCGTCTCCTGCAATCTTTTAAGAGACCGAAATTTCCGGGCCAGAAGGATCGCCGTGCGTTGCCCCACGTGGCGTATACCCAGACCATGCAGGAAATGGGAAAGCCCGGCAGACTTGCTCTTTTCAATCTCTTCAATCAGGTTTTGTGCGGATTTATCCGCCAGACGCTCCAAAGACGCCACTGCTTCTTTTTTCAGAACATAAAGATCTGAAAAGTTTTTAACATGTCCCGAATCAACCAATTGTTCAATCACCGCTGGACCAAGGTGGTCAATATCCATCGCCTTTCGAGAAGCAAAATATCGGAGCCTTTCTTTTAACTGCGCCGGGCAAGCACTATTCACACATCGCCATACGGCCTCGTTTTCTGCTCGATGAATGGGAGCCTGGCATTCCGGGCAGGCAATGGGCATTTTAAATGCCTCTCCTCTCTTCGCAGAAGATTCGATAACCCGGACTACTTTGGGAATAATTTCACCGGCCTTTTCAATCACCACCTGGTCGCCAACACGGATGTCTTTACGTTTAATTTCATCTTCGTTATGCAGAGTGGCCCTGCTGACAGTAGACCCCGAGACAAATACAGACTGGAGTTCGGCAACAGGAGTGATGGAACCCGTCCTTCCTACCTGGCAAACAATATCCATGACTTCAGTTATGGCCTGCTCCGCTTCATACTTGTAGGCCACTGCCCAGCGGGGAAATCTTGACGTCGCCCCCAGTCGTTTGCGGTAAGCCAATGAGTTTATCTGGATTACCAAACCATCTACTTCATAGTCGAGTTTTTTGCGCTGTTCCCGAAACTCCTCAATCAATGCAAGTGCTGATTCAAAGTTTTTACATAGCCGGTTGTGCTCATTGACAGGGAATCGTAAAGCAGAAAGTTTTTCCTGCATCTCATAATGAGTCTGGAAAGGATTTTTATCGAGAAAACCTACGGTATAAATAAATATGTCTAGTTTTCGCTCTGCAGTGATAGCAGGATCTAGAAGACGTAAAGCCCCGGCGGCGGCGTTTCTGGGGTTGGCGAAAGGGGTCTCTCCATTCGCCGCACGCTGAGCATTAATACGCTCAAACTCCTTTTTAGGCATATAAACTTCACCACGAACTTCTATACGATTGAAAGACGCCGTTTCGATCTTTAAAGGAATAGAACGTAGGGTTCTTAAGTTTGCGGTGATGTCTTCACCCTGAAACCCATCACCTCGGGTGGCACCACTCACCAGAAAACCCTCCTCATAAGTCAGTGCCACCGCCAACCCATCAAATTTCAATTCCACCACATATTCAATAGAATCTTCAGGAACATCCGGGAGACCTCGAAGCACTCTTTGGTGAAACGCTCGCACCTCATCCAAATTGTAGGTATTGTCAAGACTGAGCATAGGAATCGGGTGCACAATCGCTTTAAACCGCTCATCCACCTTTTCGCCCACTCTCTGTGTAGGAGAGTCAGAGGTAATGCATTCAGGGTGGGCGGTTTCCAGTTCTTTTAATCGGCGAAAAAGCGCGTCATATTCCTGATCAGAAACTACTGGGGAGTTTTTAACGTAGTAGAGATGGTCGTACCGGTGGATCGTTTGTTTGAGGTTATCTATTTCCTGTTTTACCGTCATATAAAAAGGGATTGAATCAAGGCTCTAAAGTCACATAATACCCCTGCCGTCCGCGTTGAACCAGAAGTAAAATACGATCTGGATTATTTATATCTTCTAC
>JABIXH010000048.1 GCA_018664975.1 Nitrospina sp.
CTTAAATCCATGAAAATTTCAGAGGTTATGATACGGCCCGTTGTCTGCACCAGCCCGGATACCTCTGCTCATGATATTTTAGAAAAACTAAATAGTTGCCAATATTCCGGCATTCCCGTTGTCGAAGACAACATCCTCATCGGTATGGTGTCTGAAAGGGATATCTTAGAATTATTTATACAGGGGAAAAACCTGAAATGCACCTTTGCTCGCGATTTTATGATCCAAAATGTGATTACTGCGGAACAGGATTCCTTGATCCTACCTGTCATAAAAACTGTTATTGATAACCAGATTCTTCGTTTGCCCATTACCCATCAGGGAAAACTGGTCGGGATTGTCACCCGGCATGATTTGCTGAAATATATCCTTGATACCACTCCCGAATTTGCTCTAATTTCCTGAAAAATATTTGCTCTACCCTTTTTATTAAGTGCAATATGTCACCGCAAGTTTGCAATTTTTTGAAATTTCCCAAAAAGGCTTAAATTAATGAGCACCGTTTCACCCACTAGCCGTGAAGGCCTGACTTGGGCAAAAGTATCCCGGTTTCTTTCATTACCCTTCCGTCCTTCCAGATTGGAAACCTTTATAAACGCAAAAAGGTTTGAAGAGGTTCCCATCACTCGGCTCCTCGAAGAAGGTATTGAAGGAATTCTACTCGATGCCGATGGCACCCTGGGACCTCACCACGCCAGAGAATTCAACTTGTCTATAAGGGATCATGTTGGCGCAATGCTGGAAAATGGGTTTAAAATAGCTATCTATACCAATGCCTGGGAGGATCGGTTTCAATCTTTTCAGGAAATGGGAGTTAAAGTTGTCAGTAACGTACCTGCCAAACCTGACCCGAAAGGATTCCGCCTTGCCATGACCGACTTCCTTCAAATGGAAGATCCCGCCAAGGTGTGCATGATTGGGGACAACTACGTCACCGATGGCGGAGCCATTGATGCAGGGATGCGGTTTATTCACATCCAGCCCATAAAAGGCAAAGAACCTTTTTTACACTCTGCGACCCGATTTATTGCATATCTATGTGCCAAAATGTATAAGCGTAAAATGAAAAATTAGCCGCCTAGGAAAAATCCCGAGTTACTGCATTAAAGGGTTTACATCTGGCCTCATTACAAGAATAATACTCACATGGAAATCGAACAAATTCAGGAATATTGTCAGGAAGCGCTAAAAATTGCCGAGCTAGAGGGAACTCATGCAAGCCTTGCTTTTCTGATAGGAGAAAAATTCGGATTAAATTATAGCCTGTTGAGAAAAGCAAGACGTAAGCTTCAGTTTCTCTATCCTAATGATGATATGTCCGAAGACCACCCTTTAAATCAAGGGGGGCGCACATTAAAGATGAGCTATGCCTTGACGGTTCAGGAGCATTACACCGTTCCTCTGGAACAAGTCAAGCATCTGGAGTCTCTTCTGGCTGGTTTTGCCGAGGCTATTCTCAATGCATTCAGCCAGGAGGATATCAAAAATTATCTAGAATCTTCACCTGGCATTGGCACCGACCCCAAGGAATCGGCTGACTCTGAAAATGAGACAGAGTTTTCGGTAGATGATCTATTATTGGAGGCGGAAGAAATATTGGTGCTTGAAGATATCAAAAAACTGCTTTTGAAAAACAAAGGCAGTTAATCGTTTATGGAACCGGAACCGATTCTAAAAAAACGCACCCGGCTGATTCTGGCTTTTATCATCCTCTGTGTCTGCACGGTTCTAATCCTTTTTACAGGGCCGGGTTTCAACTTCGTCTGGCAGGTAATTCTTTCCAGCCTGCTTTTCTTTTACCTGTTCTGGCTCATCACCTAACTGCAAGCCAGATCACTGCCAATAAAGCCGCACCTGCCAAGACCAACCCGGTAATTGATAAAGCTTTTGATGCGGGCAGGTCCTTTTCCAGCTTATCATTCAGGGGTGTTATTGCTGACTGGATTGTTTTATTCAGTTCTTCCTTGATCTCATTCAATATTTCCATTTTCACAAAGCGGGTATTTTCCGCCACCACCTTGTCGAGGTCCTCCAAAATTATTTTGGTGATTTCCGGTGTAGCCTTAACTAACTCCTCTCGCACCGCTTCGAGTCCATCTTCATTCATACGCGCCATCTTGCGGTCGATTTCTTCCAGCTTGGTTCGAATTGCTTTTTCTACTTTTGGCGCGATGTTTTCTTCGATCCGTTCCATCGAGTCCCGCGCATTGGCAAGTGACTCGTGCAGATGCTCTTGAATTTCCTCTTCCAGAGCCTCTTTTCGGGACTCCACATGTTCGGCAAGGATGTCCAACTTCTGGCGAATTTCAGACACGGCTCGGAATCCTTCACCTGCCTGTTGCCGTTCTCTTTCAAATTCCGGATTAGTTGATTCAGACATAAGGTTATTCTATTTTAAGTGACCTTGTTTCAGGTCAGCGGTTAACAAGATATGATTAAGTTAAATTATGGACTCAAATCATGACAGTTTCAAACAGTAAACGGGGTTTGGCACAACTTGACTTCCCTCTTCGGGTCAGGTATTTTGATACCATTGATAAATAAAGGGTTATTTAATGGAAAAGGCGATTCAGGAATTCAAAAATTACCTGGTTGTGGAGAAAAATGCTTCTCCGCATACGCTTGAGGGTTATCTCAATGATATCGCTCAGTTTCAGGAATTTTTGACCCATTCGGGTCATGCCATGGAATCCGGTACCCTACAACTTGAAAAAATAGACCGGTTGGCGGTGCGCTCTTTCATGGGGTATCTTTATGAGAAGAATTTTTCGGGAACGACTCTTCGGCGCAAGCTTTCAACATTGAGTTCATTTTTCAGGTTTCTATGTCGGGAAGGTACTTTGAAAAACAATGTCGCCAAAACTGTTCCAGCACCTCGTGTGCAGAATAAACTGCCGTCCTATTTTTCCATTGATGAAATGTTCCGCCTTTTACAACTACCTCAGGGTGAAGGATTCCTGCCTACCCGCGACAAGGCTATGCTGGAATTATTTTACAGTTGTGGACTGCGAATCAGTGAATTGGTTTCGCTGGCCCTGGAAGATATCAACCTTGAATCGCGCATGGTCAAAGTGCTGGGGAAAGGCGGAAAGGAACGGCTTCTTCCAGTGGGACGCCATTGCATAGAAGCTCTGAAAACCTATCTGAATGTCCGGATGGATAAAATCCGGAATACTGATTCTGCCACGGACCAATTATTCCTGAATCATCGGGGAGGCGGAATCACTGTTCGAGGGATGCGTAAAGTTGTTGAAAAATATATCAAGCAGGGGAATTTCCCCGGTGGAGTTTCCCCACATTCGATCCGGCACTCTTTTGCCACTCACCTGCTGGAAGGCGGAGCAGATTTACGTTCCATTCAAGAACTTCTCGGGCACTCCAGCTTGTCCACCACCCAGAAATATACACATTTGACGCTGGACCGATTGTCCGAAGCGTATGACAAGGCACATCCACGCGCCAAAGAAAAACCCGCGATGGATTAATATTAATCGGGTTTCCCTTTTTCTACTGATACCAGTACAATATTCGATATGATGCACGCAACCACAA
>JABIXH010000024.1 GCA_018664975.1 Nitrospina sp.
AACCGGTTCCGCCGCCCTCTCTGCCTGAATTCCCACCGGTAGCTGAACAAAATGACCCGAAGGAGGAGGTTCCCCCGGCCCCACCCACTATAACTACAACCGAAGTAAGGGAACTGACATCAATGAGCTCAATCGCAGCACCACCTCCGCCGCCACCCGCTCCACTGATTGTAAGAGCCCCTGCATCTCCATTTCCCCCTCCGCCTACGACGGTAACTTTAACTTTCGTCACGCCGGCTGGTTTGGTCCAGGTCGTGGTTCCTGCAGTTGAGAAAACCTGCACGGATTTGGGCCCGCTGATTCCATCCACCCCATCGGTTCCGTCAGCACCATCGGTTCCGTTCGTACCATTCGAACCATTCGAACCATTTGTTCCAGCTATACCCTGGATTCCTTGAATACCTTGTATGCCCTGATCTCCCTGGTCGCCTTTATCTCCTTTGTCTCCTTTCAGACCTTGCGCTCCATCACTACCATTCGTACCATCGGCGCCAGCAGGGCCAACTGGTCCGACAAGGATCACTTCCAGTTCCATAGGGTGACGGCCGGTTTCCTTGCTGGCCAACTTTATGTTGACGCCATCAGGTACCAACGCAATTCCATGATTGGTTGATGGAGTATCGATCCAGTCTTTCACCTGAGTGGTGATGTCCACAGTAATGAAATCATCTTGATCATTAAAATCGAAAGCAACATTGGAAACGAAAGGCGTTGCGTTGAAAGTTGGACTACTATTAAAACTCAATGTCGCTTCGTTCCAGGCACTGGTAACCAGATGAACATCTACGTCACCTGGAGTCAAAATATTACGAACGAACAGACGCAAGGTGGCTTTATCAATATCGGTACTGACCGTGCCGGCAGGTAAAGTCGCCAGATCGAATTGTGCGAAACCTTGCCGGGTTGCATTTTGGTCGCCAACGCTAATTCGCGTATTTCCGCCATTAAAGTCATTTCCCATTTGCGAATTATTGTCGGTGTCGTCTGTGACATGTAAAGTGTGAGACTGTGCAGATGTTGTCCATAAAAATAAGAACAAAATAAGACATAGTGAAAAATACTTTTTCATGCTTTGACCCTCCTAGCTTAAATTAAAATTTGGTATGGTAATATTTGTTTTGGCATATTAGGACTGTCAAATCCATAAATTTATATATAGGAGCTGGAATGGCTTGAATAAGTAGCCATTTTTCATAGGTATTTGGAGGCAACCCAAACTCCATTTATTTCAAGACAAAAGAAGAGTGCTCATGGAGTGACGCCTTCCCAAATTAAAACATAGCAAATGAATCAGGTTTCGTGGGAGAGGTCAAAGTCATTCGAGTTCTTCGTAGAGCATGGAGAGAAATTCATTCGACTTTGATGGAAAACTAACTAAAAGTCTGCTTTGGATCATTTGTGGTTAGCGATGACGCTCGCAAGAAATGTGCAATCTTCCCACAAACTTCTTATAACCCTGCTATATCCCCAAACCTTCTTCCCCGAGTTGCCAAACGGGTCTAATAGGCATACACTATCCCTAGTAGGATAATAGCTTACTCTCACTTTATATAGCATGGATCTAACTCAGAAAATATCTGCTTTAAAACAGGTTTCATTTTCCAAGTTTATTCAGGATGATGATCTGTGGTATCTACTCTATACCTGCGAAAGTGTTTCGTTGAAGGCAGGTCATATCCTTTTTGCGGAAAAAACATTTAAAGAAAGCATGTTCATTGTCCTTGAAGGAGAACTGGAAGTTTACAAGCAAAACAAACACATCGCTTTCAGGGGGGTAGGAGATTTTTTTGGTGAAATGTCACTACTGGAATCCAAACCCCGCTCTGCCAGTGTCCGAGCCGTTGCCGATTCAGTATTGCTGGAAATAGATAAAAGAACATTTTTTAGTTACCTAGGATCCAACACTAAAGTTATCTGGAATATTTTAATCACACTGTCAGGAAGGAACCGGGAAGATCTCGATGTCATCGACTCCGGCTACAAAGAACTGATTCGGAGTGAAGAAAAATATCGCAGGATTGTGGAATCAATATCCGACCTGATTTTCCAGGTCGATCCAGATGGGCTCATTAGTTTCGCAAATCAATCAGTTAGCATATTAGGGTATGAGGCAGACGAATTGATCGGCAAGCCATTTAACAATATTTATGATGGCGAATGGGGTGATAAAGAAAAACACCATATTCTGACCCGAAGAGTCGGACCTCGCACAACCACCAATAGGGAAATCTCTCTAAAAGTTAACCCGCTCTCCAGCCTGCATGGCATTTTCTGGTACTTACCCTTTCTAATTAATTCTTCAGGGATTTGGAATGTGCCGCAGGAAATGATTTTGAAAAAGGACGTTGCAAAAGAATTTCTGGGATCATTACTGGTCGCCCGTAATGACAAGATGGATCTTATGATGTGAAAAAAAATAATACGCATCAAACTTGCGGCGAGCAGGCACTAGGCGTGGGGTCTATTCGTCGAGCCAGAGGGTGAACCAGGAGGAGATGGATTTTTTATTACCGGTTTCTTCGTGGTATCCATCCCAAACATTGAAGGCGATGGGGATGGGTCGTCCGGTTTGAAACTGGATATCGCCTTCATCTTCTTTAAATTTGCGTTTCAATATTAGTGAGTACCTGCCGTAGCTGAAATGAGCCTTCGCGCTGACCCCTGACTCTTCCGGTGGAGACCAGGCGTCTAATCCTCTGGCGTGTACCTCTATGGTTTTATTCGTGGATGTTGTCCACTGCCATAGGTTCACGGGATGATCGGCATCTCCGTTAAGAAAATAGGGTTGTTGACTTTCGAGGTTCACGGGAAACTGGACCGCGATTGCATCTGGGTATTCTGGGATGACTGCTTCCAGTGGTTCTTCGGGGTCCTGTCCCTTCATATGCTCTGGAAGAGGCGGGGCAGGGGACTCTTCGACTTCCATAAATTTTCTTAATGTTGGATCGAGGGAGGGATCGTCCCAATGAATATATAGGGCAATTTCTTTGTTGTTATGTGTTGCTTTGACTGTGAGGTTACGAACAGTGGGAAAATAGGCTTTAGGTTTTGTTTGAAGCTGGCCTCCTAAAGGAATGAAGCTGGCTTGAGCGTCTTTCCAGACTGGCGCATTAAAATCGTCTGATATTTTTCCCACCACTTTTTTTGCACGGATGGGACTCTGCATTTTAGGCTGGGTCGGGGGTGCAAGAGTGGTGACAAAGTTGACGATATCCCAAATTTGTTCATCTTTGAAAACTCTGGGTGAAAACTTGGGCATGGCAGTGGTGGAAAGTCCGGTGCGCAGGGTTTTAAAAAGGTCTTTTGGGGAATTGCCTCTGCGAAAGGTCCAGGGTTGGCTCAGGTTTCTCGGCCAAATGGCATTGGAGGAATAATCTATAATACGTTGTGTGGTCACGCCATCGCCTCGGCCTTTAACTCCATGACAGCCGGAGCAATGGGCTAAAAAAAGTTCTTTGCCCCGCTCTAAACTTTCTTTGGAAGAGGCGGGTGGTTTGCCCACTTTTATGATCTTATGCGATTTCCCCCTTTTCTTAAATTTTTCAAATTTTTTGGATAAGGATTTCACAAATATCACTAGGCTCTT
>JABIXH010000065.1 GCA_018664975.1 Nitrospina sp.
AATATAAAAGAAGAAATTAAAATCAGGATCAGAGAAGAGGAAATTAAAAACTTGTATCGAATGGGAATATTACGAAAATTTGGTGGGGCAAAGATTTTCATTTTTCACTAAATCTCACTAATTATATAACGGTGAAATAGCCAACTATAAAAGTGAAAGCATTTATTCGAGCCTTCTATTAAAGAGGCAAGAGAAAAAGGGAGAACACCAACTGATATTAGCATTTGTATGGCTGACGAAAAAATTTTAATTTTATGAAGGAGAATGCAGGTCTAACTTTCCCTTGCTTAAAAGCTTCACCCAATTCAGGCAATCTTTTGCTCAGAGGGAATCCTTAAATATAAGGGGGAGCTGGCGGGTATCGGACCCCTGGACTCTCAAATACCATTCAAGCGGGAGCAACTTCCATTTTGTTCTATGTTGAAATGGTATTTCATTCTAAAGAAGGCGAGTCTTTTGTTTTGGACACGCTTTCCAACACTTTAACAATCGCCTCCATATCGTATTTCCCCAATAATTGTTTTAAATGCTCAACTAACTGCTCAGAGATTTCGCTGTTTTGACCTAACTCTGCCAGGTTTCTTTCCAGTTCTGTTATGCTGTACAATCCTGCGGATTTCATCATCCTGCCACACAGGCCTTCTGGCATGGAGATCCCAGTTAGGTCCAATTTTTCCATTGAGGATAATTTTTTTTGAGAAACCTCGTCATCGTCATAAATAAACTCAACATCAAGTAATTTGTCTAGGCAATTATAAATTTCATCCGCCTGGAAGGGTTTGGAAATATACTCATGGCACCCTATGGACAAATAATAGTCACGACGTTGGTCAATGGCATCTGCAGTGATAGCTACAATTTTAAAGCGGTCCTTGCCGAATTCATCATGGATTTCTTTAATAGCATCCTCACCACCCATTACCGGCATACGAATATCCATTAAAATAAGGTCAGGGTGATGCTCTTTTGTTTTTTCCACTCCCTCTTTACCGTCAACGGCAATTATAGTTTCAACACCAATACCTGATAGCATTTGGCAAAGCACATCCCTATTATCTTTAATATCATCAACAACTAACGCTTTAACCTTGGATTCGGGAGACAAATGAAGGATGGTTCTATTTTCCCCTCTACCATCCACTTTGACTTCTTTTTCTGATGGTGGAAGAGTCAGGATAAAATAAAAATGTGTTCCTTGATTAATTTCTGATTTTAGGAGCAGATCCGATCCCATGAGTTCCAATTGTTTCTTGGAAATGGCTAGCCCTAGACCTGTGCCCCCTTTTTTTGCTCCCTCTTCATCCTGATAAAATGCATTGAAAACTTTCCCTTGAGCTTCAATCGGAATACCATGTCCACTATCGATAACATCAAACTGGTAGTGGTTATCCTTCAATGCGGTCACATAAAATTCAACCTTTCCCGATTCGGTAAACTTGATTGCATTGCCCAGGAGGTTGATCAGGACCTGCTGCAATTTTATCTCATCACCCCGAACCATAACCGAACGGGACAAACCTTTAACATTCCACTGCAAATCTTTTTGCTGACAACGAAGTTCAAACAAATTTGAAACATGGTCTACCAAGTGCTTGAGGTCAAAGTCGAAGGTGTTGAGCTCCATCTTTCCTGCCTCTATTTTGGATATGTCCAGAATCTCATTAATCATAGTCAAGAGATTCTGCCCGCTGATATCAATCGTTCTGATGGAATCTTTGATTTCCTGAGTTAAATCTTTATTTCTAAGTAGAATCTGGGAAAAACCCAGAATAGCGTTCAAGGGAGTTCGGATTTCATGGCTCATATTGGCCAGGAACAAAGACTTGGCCAGGCTGGCATCTTCGGCTTCTTCCTTGGCATGCAATATTTTTTTCTCAGCCTGCTTTCTTTTCTCAATTTCCTTTTCAAGTTCCCTGCGTGCCAATTCAATTTGCTTTGCACGTAGTTGTTCCTTTTGTGCAAAGTAGGTTGCGAACGAAATTACCAATGCCATAAAAATTCCCAGCATAAGTACGAGCTTGGAACTATTGTTTTGGTTTTTACTGAAAAACTCTGCATCTTGTCCTACTTCCAAACGCCAGTTCACGTTATAAAAATTTAAGGTGGCTTTTTGAAGAAATGGATCGGGAATAGGCCAAGAAGAGGGATTTTTTCTATATATTTCCTCCTCTCCATTATAGATAGCAATGGAAACCCCCTTATGGGTTTCCTCGGTCAAAATAAAGTCGAAAAGTTTTTTTATCTGAAATACTCCAGAGATCATTCCTCCAAAATTATCCTCGAAATATACAGGAATATAAATGATAAAGCCTTTGCCTCCTTGAACCAAGCTGATAGGTGGCGTGATGGCCAAGGACTTAGCCTGTCTAATCTTCTCCAAAGTTCGGCGTCTCTTTTCTTCAAACGAAAGATCCAGATTCACTGCCTTCTCATTACCTTCCAGAGGTACAATCCACCTAACATGGAATGTAGAATCTACCCAACCGATAGCCTGATAAATTGGGTAGTCGTTGTAATGAAGGTTCATGTCATTTACCCACTCTTCCTGACGAGCCTCACCTTGAAAACTCCAATGTGCAGTCATTCGTTTTAAAGCAAGAATTTGATGATCGATTTTGTTCAATATTTCACTCTTGATATGTGTCAGTTTCAGACCCATTCTATTGGTTATGTTTTTTTCATCTTCCAAGATCATCCCTCGCCAAATAAAGAGGGTGAATATGATGATCGCAATTCCCACAAGGGAGGGCAACCCGAATAGATTTTCCTTTGCACTTTGAGCCAAAGAAGAGAACTCCCCCCCTAAACCCGGGGTGGATGGGTGGGTGGGTTGATTGGCGGGTAGGTTAGAACGAACTGGTAACGGTACCCCAGTATGCATTGTTCCAATTTCCGCAAGCAAATGGTTATATGATTTTTCAATTTGCTTATTCTCATTCAGGCTAGCTGTAAAAAACAGAGTGAACAACGTAATGGATCCTAAAAATATTTGGAGTAATAGCAGGGATTCGTTAGGGCTTCGGTTGACAATGAAGGGTCCGTTTCCGTTGATCGTTTCCAACGTGGCAATTAGAGACACCAAACCGATCCCGATCATGGCCCCTGGTTCACCCAAACGAAAAGCAAACCAGATGAGGATGGGGAAAGTTAGAAAAACAAGGGGGTATGGAATGTCGGTGAACCCGCCTGCAAAAACCCCTTTGCTTACGATGAATATAAAAAATAGTAATAAAACAGCCTCCAGGATTTGAACGGATTTTAATCGAAATGAATTGAGTTTAATTAAAACCATGAGCATGGGAGTGAAGATTAAGATCCCGATAGCATCGCCCAGCCACCAGGTGAACCAGTTTTCCAAAAAGTTGGCCCACGGTGCGATTTGGGCCAGGCATAAACTGGTGACCCCAACACTGGCACTGATCATGCTGCCCAGGACAGCTGAAAATAAAGCGAACACAATTAATGTGAATACTCTTTCCAAAGGATTGTTGGTTCCCATTAGCCGCTGGAAAACGTAGGCGCCAAATAATGCCTCGGCGCTTGCTCCTAGCCCAATGGCGAGCCCCACTGGCAAAAATAGTACAAAGGAAAGATCAGGATTATTTTGGAAGGAAATCCATAAATTCATAGAGAACGAGCCCAGCAGAATGCCCGGCCAGATTGAATATCCGCGCCACAGGATGGCAAAAAGTGCAATACCCGAAGCAGGGAACACCGCACTGGCATACCCGGGAGGTAGCGCGAGTTTCGTCCCCAGGAGGCCGACAAAAATATAGCTCAGCCCCAAAAAAAGAATTTCTAAAACATGCCGCTGAAAGTTATTTTGTGCATTTGCGTTCATTCCCAAATCCTTTTGCAGATCCAAAATTGGGTAACATTTTTATGGATCTATCGGCCTTTGTCGGACCTACCCTAAAAAGTTGTACCACTATTCTAATTGGGAACTTCCATTCTAAACCTTTATTCACCCTCACGATACAATTTCCATACAATCCATAAAAAGAAAGGGCCTAGTCAAAACGACTAGCCATTTGCTCACCCCAACCGCAGGAAACAGGCCTGATCTTCTAGCTCTCCTCCAATCCATGCGGGTAAGCAGAGCTAGGAATTCTTTCGATTAAAAAATTGGTAAAACTTGTCGGGCCAGGTTTGTGTTTGGACAAGAGGCTTATTGATTTCCTTATAGATATCCCAGCGAAATGGGCGTTTGGGCAAATGGTTAAGAGGAAAGGTAACCCAATGATCACTACTCGGGTATTCTTTTCCCAATAATTTTCCGGCAAATTTTCCAATATCGGTTTTGATTCGTAATACCGCTTCGCGTCCCAGGTCTTGACCATATTCCCTATCCAGCCTTCCAACGGGGGCTCCCCTTTGTAAATGGGCAAAAATACTTTCCCGGGCTTCTACCTCCAGTCCTCTCTCGTGCAGTTTCGACTCCAAGGCTTCACTCAGGCCACTGACCCCTCCCTTGGGATCGATCATGTAACCATGTTTTATCATTTCACTGACTATCACAATATGGCTTTTATCTTTACTCTTGAAACCCAGTGTCAGCTTATCCACTAAATAATTATCAATGAAATCATCTATATCAATTCCAATATCTTTCATCTCATTCACCAGAACAGCTTGGGGATTAACCGCATGAGCCAATGTAAGAGCGAAGTGTCCGGATCCGGCGCCGTAAACCTCGGCTAAATGTACCCTTTCCATAGATCGGCTGGTCCACTCCAGCATTTGGATAAGTTCAATGGTGGCATTCAGCGCAGAATCAAAACCCAGACAATAAACCGGAAGGTCATTGTCAATGGTTCCGGGTAAGGCGACTACCGGATATCCCGCTTGAAAAAGTTTATCGCTCAACCGGACCGACCCATCCCCGCCAACAATAATCAGAGCATCGCATTTATTTTTCCGCAGATTTTCAATGGCTTTAAACTCTGCGCCTTCCTGCTCTATGAGCTTAAAGCGTTTGTTGCATTGAATCACGCTTCCGGGCGTGGCCATCAACCGTCTTTGTGCCTCTTCAGTATATTCCTGACCGTCATTTTTAAGCACCCCTTCGATGCCCTTCCTATATATATAAGGCGTTACCCCCAACGATAGACATTTATCAATAAAGCTTTTTAAAACCGCGTTCATCCCCGGTGAGTCGCCTCCTGAGGTGATCATGGCAATCCGGTTGACTTCCGAACGTGAGATTTCAATGATACTCCGTAAATGATCTTCCTGATCCTGTCTTTCCTTCTCCGCTTTTTCGCGGGCCTGCAGTTCCTCCTTGGAGAGGCCCACGGCACAGGAGTAACTGCTGAAGGTCCCCTCCTCATAAACCAAAAGAATGATGTTATCCTGGTTCTCCTGGTAGGACATATATTCGTTATACGCTTCCGCAAACGGCCGCATGTCCAGATAAATCATCAAGGCTCTCATCATGCTGGAATGGGTAAATAATGAAACATGCGAACCTAGATGGTTTTCAGAAATATCATGGACTCCCTGTATCGTAGAAAGGTAATTTTCATAAAACGTTTCCCCTCCGGGATAACAATAAAGAGGATCTTTCAAAACTTTTTTGCCTTCCTGTTCCGACACCTTCAAAAACCGGCACAGTTGGCTCAGTTCCTCTTTTTTGGATTCACCCGTTAACAGACCAAAACTCTGGGAATCCAGGGAATCGTGATATCTCATAGGTCTCCGATCCCGGTATCCACCTTCGTTTTGCAACACAGATCGGATGATTCCTGCCAGTTGTCGGGTATTGGGAGACCGGCTGACATACACAGGTTGATTTTGGGTTTCAAGGTAATGCATCGAGGTTTTCATCTCCGCCGCCATGTTGGCATGACGGATCATCTTGGCAAATTCTCCTCCTATCCGTTTTGCCCGGTCAAAGCCCTGGGGCCGCAACAAATAATTGCGGTAAAGAGAACCAATTTTATAATCTGCCGAATTTCCCTTCGACGCCCCGTGCCGCACAACAGAGAGAATGGTTCTACCTCCCAGTTTTTCCGGGAGACAAAGCAATTTATTATTAGGCAAATCAATAACTATTTTCTTTTCCAACAGGTTGGCGGAAACATTCATCCGATCAATAAGTACCCTGGGGCGGTTACGTGGTTTTTGAAAACCCCGGCCAATTTTTGCTTGAAAAACCAATTGACGAAATTCCGGGTCAAGAACAGCCTCATTCCAGGCCACGGCATATAAAATCTCGTTGGCCCCACAAACTTTCTTGATGAATTGGTTTTTTCTATTTCGAAACTCATGGAAAGGTATTGGTTTGGACAATTTACCGAGTTCGCTTAAAAAACGCTGCAGGCCTTTCAGTACTTTGGGAACCTTGCTTGCTATCTCCGGATCAGCAGAAAACTTTCTACCTTTAGAAGAGAAAAAGGGTTGAAGGTGATGAGGATAGGGCGTGGAGGAACGCTCATCGTACTCTCTCCTCTTTTTTTCAAGAAAATAATCACAATAGGTTAACAAGCAATATCTCCGACGTTCAAAATTAGCGGGAACATTCAACCTTATAGCTTTCATTCAGGTTGAAAACAAAAATGTTTGTAGCCACAGGAAAACCAGCTATTCCTATTTATTGTAACAAGAAAACTACATATACGAGGAGCCCTCTTTTGGACCCATGACGTGCCACCTAGATGCTCCAAACCCACGATACACACCATACAATCCATAAAAAAAGGGTCAACCCTTTCGAGTTAACCCCTTCTTATTCAAAGTGGAGTTGGCGGGGATCGAACCCGCGACCTCTTGAATGCCATTCCGAAAGTCTCTCCCCAAGTTATTGATTTAATTAGATAGGTAACAGATCTCCAAGCCCGGTCACCCCGCATAAGACCGCATAAGCCTGCATTTAATCTTCACAAAATCTTCACAAAACTAATTTCATAACAAATAAATCTCTCAGGGTTTTTCTGAGACGACTCCCCCCGTTAATTTATTTATCGGGGGTTAGCCGCTGGACTCATGCATGAGTTTCTATGCGGTATGTCGCGCCATTTTCAAATTTGAATGAGCGTGCCACCGAACTATAGAGATTCATAAAAGGTCCACGAAGGAGGAATACATGAAACAAAAAACCAAAAAAGATCCAGAAGAGCGAACGATGTTTATTGACCGATACCTTCACCGAACGAAGGCATTTCAGGGACTTTCGAAAGCGGCGATCACTCTATTATTTGAGTTTCTTTACCGCAGAAAACTTGAATACGACAATGAGAAGTGGGTGATCACCAATAATGCCGAGATCATCTTGTCTTACCGTTATGTGAAGAAACTGTTTGGGTTTTCTCATTCGACGACAGCACGGTGCTTATCCCAGTTAGTCGAGCGTGGGTTTATTGATATTGCCCACCAGGGAACTGCCAATGCCCGTGATTGTTCCCGATATGCGATTAGCGATCGATGGAAAGCATTCGGTACCAAGAAATTTATCGAGCAGAAACGGCAAAAAGATACCCGAAGATTAGGTTTCGCTTCGAGCAAATTGAAGGTGGTTTCGATCAAAAATGGAACCCAAAAATATTAACCAAAGGTACGACCAATGGTACCAGAAATTTAAAAATAGGTACTACTAACGGTAGTTGTCAGGTACCAGCAACGATAGTTATAAGGTGCTGACAACGATACCTTACCCCCAAAATTTTTAAAATTTGTAGGTGTCCGTTTTAGTACCAGTCTATAGAAGTACCTCCTTCCATAGGGGTACCCCACAGGGGAGATGTGAACGATGAAAAACTTTAACCAGCAAGAAACTGAAACACGGAAAGCTGAACCTATGACACTTCGGGATTACCAACTAGAAACCATTTCCCAGATAGATTCTTCACTGGCCGGGAAAAGGGCCAAAAAGGTCCTCGTAGTTTTACCCACTGGATCGGGAAAGACGGTGATCGCCGCTGAGATAATCCGCAGAGCCGTTGATGATGGCAAGCGTGTCATCTTCCTCGCTCATCGACGAGAGCTGGTATTGCAGTGCGCTGACAAACTAGGAAGGTTCGGGATAGACCATGGGATTCTCATGGCAGGGATTAAACCCAGTTTTATTCCTGAT
>JABIXH010000153.1 GCA_018664975.1 Nitrospina sp.
CAACACATAGCCTTTATCCGCATAACGGCCTTTAAAGTGGACATTCATTTTGTCATACACATGCTGGATTTCTTCATCCGTATCAAACAAGAAAGGAAGGTCAAGAACCCGCACTTCGGGCAAAATCTCCCCCAGACCCACGCCTGTGAATCCTGCACCATGAAGTTGACCGATTCTCATTTTACGAATCACATCTTTTTCATCCCCGGATACGCCCCCCGCATAAAAACGAAACGCCACATTTCCATCGGTGGCCTTTTTGACTTTTTCGGCAAAGGTATGCATGGATTTCATCCACGAAGACCCTTCGGGAGCCAGGGTGGCAAACTTGATGACATGCTTTTTACCAGCCTGAGCCGGACCTACCCCCACTACGCATAGCAAAACCGTAGTTAAAATAAGGAAACGGGACTGGAGATTAAAATAATTCATCTATTTGATCCAAAAGCTGGGCGGCTTTATTACGGGCCACCTCATTGGCGAGACGTTGCTCGGGAAACAGGTTGGGCGGAGCCTTCACAACCTCCTGCAACTGTGATTCAAATAACTTTCTGTCCTGATTCTGCACCGCATAGGTTTTGGCAAACAGGTAACGCACCAGCAAATATTTATTATCGGTCAGTTCCAGCGCTTTTTCAAAATGTTGAAGAGATTTCTCCGGGTTCCCTCCCAACATTTTACTGCGTCCACCATAAAAAGCACCGAGAAACCAATGCGGTCCGGCATGGTGAAAAGCGGGGTTCAATTCATGAACTTTTACCATCAAACTTTCCAAACGAGGAATGTCGGCAAAAGCTTCGACAGAGTCCAGATTCTGCATCAACCAGCTTCCCCAACACTGTCCCAGCCAAAATAGAGCGGGCTGGTGTGATTCCTTTACATTGTTAAGCGCATGCGACCACTCCTCTATAGAGAGGCCCTCCCATTTTTTTCTGCCCGTCCTGATAATAGTCGCGGTCAGGGCATATTCCTTACCCCTCTCATAAAATGAAGATGCTCGAACGGGCTCGGTATCTTCCAGAAAGCTGAAGGCGTAACTGCAAAAACCTTCAGCGAGATTTTCCAGAATCCAGGTATTTTCCGGGTCCTGCTTAAGAAGTCCTTCCAGCATTTTCAAATTAGCAGGAATGGCTTTTTGGGCGAGAACAGGGTCTCTTTCCTCCTGCATGGCCTGGATTTGGCTCCCTACCAGCGGCAATGTAGCCTGAACTGCCATCCGGCTGGTAGAACACCCGGCCAACGCAAAAGCTAAAAATAATAATGCATAGCGTTTCATGATTTAATCTTATCAGAACGACAAGAGCCGAACGACTAATATTTTGACATGAAATGAGCCATTTGCTACCATCCACTTACGTTGTGGCAATGCGCCATAACCCATGAGGCGGTGACCTCCTGATGTTCGCCTCGTCTGATTTTCAAAAAATATAACCTCCGGTACCGATAAAATTGAATACCCATGAACAAAATAGCGATTGGATGAAAAAAGTTCTTTTCGTACTGGGAGCAATATTTGTCGTGGTAGGAATCATCCGGCAATGGCCTCTGGCAGGAAAAACCTATATGGAATTTATTGAAGGGAAAGGTTATCTCGCCCTCATGCTGGGTTTGATCATGATCGTATTGGGTTTCTCCGTTCCCCTGCTGATGGGCGATGAAGAAGACTCTTAAAATAACATTATTTTAAATAGGTGAACCATGAGTGACGAAGAAACAGAAGGTGAAGGATTTGTTTTTAAAGACAGCCGTTCCTCACAAATTTCTGAAGACGAAGCGATAGATCAGGATGCCCAGGCAGAGACGGATGAACCCGCACAAGGGCAGACCCAACAGCCTTTCAAGATCGACTTCTCCACCTTCATCATGTCCCTGACTTCATCAGCATTTTATCACTTGGGCGACATCGCCGACCCGGAAACCGGAAAAACCGAAACCAATCTACCTGCCGTCCAGCAAACCATTGATATGCTGATCATGCTGAGAGAAAAAACGCAAGGTAACCTGAATGAAGAAGAAGCAAAACTGCTGGAACAACTCATCTATGAGTTGCAGATGAAGTTTGTGGCTAAAACGAAAAAATAAGCCACTCCATGTCCCTCAAGACTGATAAAAATGGCATGTTCATCTTTGGCATGACCAATACCGATGAACTGGGCGGCTTTTTAAAACACAAGTTTTCAGAAGAGAAAATTCAGCAAGCTTACGACTATCTGGTCGAAGCCACAAAAGAAAAATCCCGCACCGAAAAAACCACCCCCCTGCGTATTTTTTGGCACCACTTGAAAAGAATCTATAACGAAGGCGTACCGCCTCTGCAATGTCACAGGGGCTGTGATCACTGTTGTCACACAGGTGTGTCGTGTACCCAATTGGAATGGGACGGTATCCTGAAAAACGCTGAGGAAAATGGTGTAGACCTAAATGCCGTCATCGAACGTTCACAAAGAACCATAAAAAAAGTGGACGAAGTTCTTAAATCCAATAAAAAACTCGACCAGGTAGACTGGCACAGACTGGTCATCAACCAGCCCTGCCCATTTCTTAGCGATGAAGGTGCCTGCGAAGTCTATGAAGACCGCCCCTTGGACTGCCGTATGGTGGTTGCGTTTCGAGGCGTCTGCGAATCAAAAAAACTCGAACACGCCCAGCGCGGTGTGGTGTTGGAAGAAGCAGTAGGCGCCACCGTTATCGCCAAACTCCAGCACGATTTGACCCCTAAAATCAAACGCCGAAAATTCCGCGGCACGCAACCCATCAAACTCCTGCAACACTGGCTCATTCTCTGGAAAGATAAACAGAAAAGATAACTGTTTGCAGGGGTAAATAATGGACCCCTCTTTTTAAAGAGGGGCTGGGGTGATTTACATATCTATCGCACCGGTTTTAAACAAGGGCATTAAAACCAAATCCCCCCCGACCCCTGTCGTATTTATTCCTTAATCTTTATGCCCGGAACGGGTACCTTCGTAGAAGGGGGAGCTAAAACCCAACCCCCCTGGCCCCCCTTGTCAGGGGGGATAATTATAAAACCAAGGTCTCTTCCAGCCGAGACAACTCTTTTCTAGTCAGCAAGCGCTATCGCTCATTGAGTCCAGCGTCACGCTGGTGCCAAGCACCTCCGCCGGGAGTACATATTCTAATCCGGTCCCCCGATTGCACATCGAGTTGGCATTTGCCTCCTACATCGGTGGTCGACCCATCCTTTTTTATCAGCAGGTTCTTCCCTTTTTCTCCTGGCCCACCGCCATTCATACCATAGGGCGCATAGACCCTGCGTTCTGAAAGGATGGCTACCTTCAGCGGAACGAGGAATTCTATTTCGCGAATCACCCCATCCCCACCCTTAAACTTTCCCTTACCCCCTGAATCTTTGCGAATGGAAAATTCGCGCAAGAGTACCGGGTAGCGTTGTTCCAATATCTCCGGGTCTGTGATGCGGGTGTTGGTCATATGCGTGTGAACGGCGGACTGCCCGCTCCAGTCCGGTCCGGCTCCAGCGCCTCCGGCAATGGTTTCGTAATAAGCAAAGTGGTCGTTTCCAAACGTGAGGTTGTTCATGCACCCCTGCGAAGCGGCGCAGGCGTTGAAGGCTTTAAAGATGACATCGGTGATACGTTGCGAAGTTAATACATTCCCGGCCGCAACCGCCGCGTTGTCGGAAGGAGCCAGCAGGGAGTTCGATGGGATCAACACCTCGACAGGTTGCAAACATCCTTGATTCAGAGGGATATCGCTATCAATCAGACAACGCAGGCAATAAAGAATGGCTGAGAGAGTGACCGCTCGGGGGGTGTTCAAATTATTCGGTTGCTCATTTGAAGACCCCGTAAAATCAAAACAGGCCGACCCGGCAAAGGTGTCAATGCTTACTGTTAAAACTATACGACTCCCTTCATCCATAAAATCATCGGCTTTAAGAAGAACGATTTTCTCCTCACTATTTTTTCCCGCCCATTTTTTTAACAGGGCCCGTACGGATTTCCCGGCATTGTCACGCAGGTGTTTCATATAAGCCTGCACCACTGGCAATGAATACGACTGAACCAGTTCATTAAGCAGAGCGATGCCTTTCTGGTTGGCAGACACCTGCGCTTTCAGGTCAGACAGGTTATCGGCGAGTGCCCGTGTTCCCGCTCGGGTTAATATTTCAGTAATGCCTGCTTCTTGAAACTCATTATTTTCCACCAGCTTGAAGGATTTGATACTGGCTCCCTCTTCTTCAAGAGACTTGGAAAATGGCGGCATGGAACCGGGGGTCGTACCACCGATATCTGCATGGTGTCCACGGCTGGCAACAAAGAAAATGGACTTCCCCTCTTTTATCACCGGAGTGATGACCGTGATATCTGGCAGGTGGCTTCCTCCTGTTGCCGGATGATTGCTGACCCAGACCTGGCCCTCTTTAATCGAATGACCGTTCAACTCAACCTGATGGCGAACCGCTTCACCCATCGAACCAAGGTGAACAGGCTGATGCGGCGCGTTGGCTACCAAGTCTCCCTCCGGCCCAAAAATGGCGCAGGAAAAATCCATTCGCTCTTTAATGTTGGTTGAAACAGCGGTGCGTTGCAGAACACGACCCATCTGCTCTGCAATAGACATGAACCGGGAACCAAACAAAGACAATTGCACCGCATCGAGCTCTGTCCCGATTGGCCGAGCCGGCAAAGCCTTCAATTCTATTTCGACATCTCCAAAGGGTGAAATTTTTGCGGTGCAGGAGGGTTCTATCAGGATCGTTGAAGTATCCTGAATAAGAATTGCAGGACCTGCAAGGATTTGCCCTGCCACAAGCTTCTCTAATAAAAATATCGGTGTCTCTTGCCAGCCATTGGCAAAATAGCATTTCTTTCGGGCTAACGGAGTCAGGTCAGGTTGGCCTTGAAGCAAAGGAGTTTGAATTGCTGGAGGAGATTTCCCTTCTGCACGAACCCGGATGGCCTCCACAAGAATTTTTCGTTTGGGTGGATTAAATCCAAACTCACGGAAATGCATTTTGCTAAAAGTTTCCTCATAGTTTTCCTGTTTCAATTCTTTAACCATCAAGGTCGTATCAGAACCCTCATAACGCATATTCAAATAGCGTTTGACCTCGATAGTAAAATTTCCTTTGCTTTTTAATTCCAGGACGGCTTTATCAGCCAGAGCTTCGAGTCTTTCTTTGAGTCCGGCCTCACTTTCATTTTTCACCGGCTCTTCTTTATCCACGGCGACATCGGCGAGTCCCATTCCATAAGCCGAGAGCACCCCGGCAAATCGGCTAATGAAGATTTTGGAAATTCCAAGAGCACGGGCAATGGCACAGGCATGTTGCCCTCCTGCCCCACCGAAACTGGAAAGGATATGATCGCGAGCATCATATCCCCGGGATGCAGTGATTTCATGAATAGCCCGGGCCATATTTTCATTGGCAACTTCAACAAAACCGTAAGCGGTTTCCTCTATTGACTGTCCCGTTTGAGAAGGCATGTTCTCCATTAATGCTGTAAAAGCTCTTTGGGATGCAGAGACAGATAAAGGCTGGTCTTCATTCTCCCCAAACAGACAGGGAAATTGTTCGGGCACAATCCGCCCTAAAACCAGATTGGCATCGGTAAGAGAAAGCGGCCCACCATTGCGATAACAAGCGGGACCCGGCCAGGCCCCCGAGGATGAAGGTCCCACTTGGAACATGCCATTTTCAAAAAGTAGTCGGGAGCCACCGCCCGCCGCCACAGTATGGATATTGAGTTGCGGAACGAGATTCCCTTCGCTTTCAAACAACCATTCGTAGTTTCCATCAAACCTAGACACATCGGTAGAGGTGCCTCCCATATCGAATCCGATCACGGGCGTAGCTCCCGTTGTCTGGGCATAGCCCACCACTCCACCAGCAGGACCGGAAAAGATGGCACGACTTCCGGTAAAGGAATCAGCATCTACAAGACCCCCATCCGACTGCATAACAAAAAGGTCCGTATCGTGATCCGAAAACCCATCACGGAATCCCCTAAGGTAGTCTTGAATATGTGGATTCAGGTAGGCATCGAGACAGGTTGTATGCCCCCGGTCCACCAACCGCGCTCGCGGTACAATCTCGCTGGAAAGGGAAATATTTTTAAACCCTAATCCTACAGCCTCTTGAGCAACCAGAAGTTCATGGTCTGGCAAAAGGGTTGCATGCATCAGGGCGATTGCTAGGCTCTCAATTCCCTGTTGGAGTAAATCGTGAAGTTGATGCCGAACGGTTTCCCTGTCTGGAGACCGCAGAATTTTAACGCTAGGTTGCGATAAATCCGTAGAACTCTGAATAGGATGAACCCGTTCGTCAATTTCCACCACCGTTTCATAAAGCGGTTCCGGCTTGATTATTTTTAAATCAAAAATACCCGGCCGATTTTGTTTTCCGATACGTAGTAAATCTCCAAAACCTTGCGTGATGATGAGAGCCGTTCGAGCACCCTTGCGTTCAAGAAGCGCATTGGTTGCAACAGTGGTACCCATACGAATCCACTCGATGGAAGATATATCTTCGGATTTATAATGGGTCACTTCCTGAATAATTCTTCGAATGCCTTCAAGAGGCGCATCGGGATAATGGCCTGGATTTTCTGAAAGAAGTTTAAGGATTCTCGGGCCTTTAGGAGTTTCCGCGTAAATATCCGTGAAAGTTCCACCTCGGTCAATGGAAAACCTGAATTTATTAGGGTCTGCCATATCGACCTGCTTCAGAAAAACAGAAACGGTAAGCTTGGATTAAAAGTTTTGAGGTAGAAAAGGATAGGAGGTTCATGAACTCTTGCGAAAGCCTAAGTTCAGTGAATATCAGTCTTAGAGAAGATCTACTGAAAGGCCTTCATAGGAAAGAAACATTTTCAGGTCTTTCTTAGGAGCAACCAGTTTGAGGTATTTTTCCGTCTGTCTGAAAATATCCATCAACTTAAAATCACTATAGGTAGGTTCATGATGAAAAAAAGCAATCTGCTTCACATTGGCCTCTAAAGCCAGATCGACCCCTATGAAGGTGGAGCTATGACCCCAGTCCTCTTTTTCCAAACCTTCGCTGAAGGTGTACATAGAGTCAAATATTAACAGATCCGCATCCTGGAAAAATTCAACAGCAGGTTTTAAATCCGAAGAACCCAGTTTTTTATATTCCGCATCCGTTGCATAGACAACCGACTTACCTTTGTAATCTACCCTGCAGGCAAAGCATTGTCCGGGATGATACATGGCTTTCCACCTAATCACCATGTCTCCAATTTTATGTTCATTCTTATTTTCCAGGACGACAAAATCAATATCCGAGGCATAAATACTGAAAGGAATTGGAAAATATTCAAACTTTTGCTGGCCCTCTAAACGCTCCTGAATATCTGGCAAGGGACTATGCACGGTAAACTGGTTTCCCTTTACATAAAAAGGCACAAAAAACGGAATTCCAAGAATATGGTCCCAGTGAGTGTGAGAAAAGAAAACATTTGCCTTTCCCTGTCCTCGGCCAAACTCAGTAGCCATTAACTCCTGTCCCAGCACCCGGATTCCTGATCCGGCATCGAAGATCAATAACTCGTCATCCAACTGCATAGATACGCAGGAAGAATTGCCGCCAAACGTTCCGCGAATTTCATGAGGCAAGGTCTGGACAAATGATTTGATGGAATCCTCATCCGCCAAATCTTCGGGCTTGGCTTTCTGAAAAGCCTGGACCAGCTTTTCCTCAACTTCTTCATATACCAAAGGACTGGGAATAGACCCTCTGACCCCATGAAATTTAACTGTAAATTTATTTGTAGACATAAGCCTAACTATTAGCCAAATTATTGGTTTATCTAGAGTTTCGGATGAAATTCATTATAGCATTACAAAATAAAATGTAAATACTTGTTTATCTGAACGTTATCCCATCAGAATCGCTTCTGCCGCCGCTACCCCTTCAACGGTATTCTCTACAAAAGCCTCTAGCTCATCACTCGTTAACTTGAGAATTTTCAATATCTTAGTACTCATAGGACACACATAGGAAGAAACTCCATTGCGTATCTCGTGATTATTCGCAATTTGGTTGGCACAATTTACAAACTTGGAAATTCCAGGGGAACTACTGGAGTCTGATAAGGGACCATGATGTTTCCTCACCGATGTCACGACTTGTTTAGAAACAGGCCACCATTTTTCAATAAACCGAGCTCCCAATTCTGGGTGTGTAATGCCAAAAGCACTGTATTCCATATCCTCCAGACTTTTCTCGGAGGCATCAAGGGTGCTAATAAAAGCTCCATATTCATCAGGAATCAAATAATCAAAAACCAGGATTCCCACATCGTGCATCAATCCGGCGAGATAACTGGCCTCCAGGTCTTCTTTGTTCCCCCCTGAGTGCAAAACCAGAGATTTGGATAGACAGGCCACACCCAGAGAATGTTTCCAAAACTCTACATGATCGAAAGACTTGGATTTTTTAAACGCTTTGGGCAACTCAAGAGTGTAGGCCAAATCGAGAACCATTTTCAGGCCCAGACGCATTATGGCAGAATTCAGGTCAAGCACCTCATCGCGTCCACCGCCAAAAAGAACACTGTTAGAAAGCTTTATCAAGCGCCCTGACAAAACAGGTTCTGTTTGAATCAGGCCCGATATTTCTTCGATATCACTTCCAGGATCATTAATCCGACCCTCTAAATTAATGAGGACATCAGACAAAGGAGGCAGGTCTCCTCTAGTTTCCAAAAGTTCCAGGAGTTTATCTTTCACGAAATCTCTTCAAAGTTGTTTGAGAAACCTTCTTACCTAATGAAACCAGATGAGTTCAATGCCTAATTTGACCAATGTTAAGCATTATCCATTTATTCCCTTATTCGTCAAGCTGTTATAGACCTCGCCCAAAAGGGAACTATGATCATGTAATGGGATATTCTCTATAAATTTATGTTGACCCGGCAACGATTCACCCCCTACAATGGCTGATTGAAGAACGTGTAAGGGATGAAATTTAAACCCTTTAAGAGGATGATTCCTATTTGGAAGTTTGTGGACAGGGAAATTTATCAATCCCTTAAAAACGAAGAATCTGCACAGGCAAACAGCAATATGTTTATCATGTCGGGAAACGATTTCTCGGCTCAGCGAGTAATATCTGTCTGCCGCCACAATTCGTGGGCCGTTCAAAATGGATAATAATATTTAGTCGTGCCTTAATACGTTTCCATACAACCTGTTTCCCCGAATCACAATTTAACCAGTCCTAAGTTTAAATATTGTCTGGCTTAAGTGCTTTTAATGAGCTCAGTGGAAATTACCTTCCATCTTTTCCGGGCAACAAACCAAATTAACTATTTTTTCATTAATAGGGAGATGAAATCGCAATGAAGCGGCTTCCCATTTTAGACAAGTTAGACGAAGATCTGAAAACATCACAAAGGGAACTTCAGGTGGATATTCCCAAGGCTATTTTAACA
>JABIXH010000272.1 GCA_018664975.1 Nitrospina sp.
CAGACCGAAGATCGCAATAAACATCGCCACATAACAAACCCAGTCATAATGAGCTCTTTCCTCTTCCGTCTTAGCGGTGAGGTAATGGTATGCGGCGTAAGCACCTACGATTCCACCACCAAATACGATGTTTCCGAGAATCCGGTGAACCCCAACTGGATTCCAGAGAGTGGAATGGATAACGTGCCAAATATTTCCAAGAAAACGTCCCTCCGAGTCAATTCCACCAGGAGCCTGCATGAAAGTGGCCCATGAATTGGCCAGATACATAAGGATCGTACCAATGAGATTGAGCAATACAGAAAGACTACAGTGGACCCATTTCAGGAATGGATCGCTACTCATTTTATCCCAACCGTAGTAATAAACATACAGAACGCCAGACTCAGCCAGAAACATCAATGCATACACATGCATGACCGGGCGGAAAATGCCTGCCATATATTTAAAGAAGCCAGGAAATAATGTAATGAAAGTAAACAGGAGAACACCACCGAGAATCGCTGTCCAGGAATAAGCGGTCAAGCTGACCTTCATCAGATCATGCGCCAAACGATCATACTTGGCAGACATAACCGGATCTTCTTCCTTGGATCGAATTCCGATAAACTCGATGAGCATACAGAAAATCGGAACTGCAAGCACGAAGCTACCAAAATACAAATGCTGCTGATTGGCAACCCATAAGAGCATGCGACTGGGAGCGAACTCATAGTTGTTATAATCCGACTCATCCAATTCCGGCGCAGGAAAACCACTCACTGGACCTTTTAGCGGATTGCCTTCCCAGTCCTTGTAGAATACGTCCTGGCTCCATTCGATTTCCGGCTCGCCTTCACCCTCTGCGGCCTCTTCTTCAGCCAGAACTTCCTTGGCGAACGCCTCTTCAGCAAATACCTGCTCCGCAAACGCCTCCTTGGCGATCGCATCACTGGTCATGCCCGGAACGAGATACATAGCCATCGCCAGTATCAGTCCCAATGAAAATGCTGTAATGCTACGTTTGTTTTTCCCCAACATGGCTTAACCTCCTTTTGGATCTGATCAGGATCCGTAGCTTAGTAATACAAAACTTTAAAAAGGTACCTATATATTTATCAATCTAACTTTTCTAAACTGAACTTAATCCCAAGTATTTTTTCAAAAATCTCAATAATCCCACCATCGGCGACAACGCCAACATGAGTCTAAAACCCACCAATATTGCAGGCAATCAGACCAAACAAAACCCAATAACTCATGGTTTTACAAGGTTTATCAGGCCCTACAGGTCTGCCTTGTTTTGGGCGCATAAAGGCCCAAAATGACGGTGCTTAAAACATAGCCTTCCTTGAGTGTCAAGTCAAAATCGAACCCCAGAGCCCTGAAAATATAATGTTTTCACGATTTTTTTTCAACTCCGTGAATCCGCAGTTTTACCGAATTTGCATGGGCCCCCAAATCCTCCATTTCAGCCAGTAATCTAACAGTTTCGTTACATTTTTCCAAAGCAGACCGGGAATAAGAAATCAAGCTGGTTCGCTTGATAAAATCATATACTCCCAGAGGCGATGAAAACCGGGCTGTCCCACTGGTAGGCAATACGTGATTAGGGCCAGCCAGGTAGTCTCCTACCGCTTCTGGCGTGTAATGCCCCACAAATACCGCACCAGCGTTGTGAATTTTTTCCACCCAGTGGTCGGCATCTTCCAATGCCAACTCCAAATGCTCGGGGGCCAACCGATTCGCCAAGTCGATGGCCGCTTCAAGGGATTCTGTTACCAGCAGTCGGCATTGAGATTTCAAAGAAGCTTCCATTATGGACTGGCGGCTCAGGGTGCTTTTTTGTCTTTCCAGTTCGACCATCACTTCTCGAGCCAATCCTTCTTCCGGGGTCACCAGGATCGGGACTGCTTCCTCATCATGTTCAGCTTGGGACAAAAGGTCAGCCGCTACATAAGCAGGATTGGCACTGTGATCGGCCACAATCAGTATCTCACTAGGGCCGGCAATCATGTCGATGTCCACAATCCCAAATACAAGACGTTTGGCCAGAGCCACGTAAATATTACCGGGCCCCACTATCTTGTCGACTCGGGGCAAAGTTTCGGTACCAAAAGCCATGGCTCCCACCGCTTGAGCACCGCCAACCTTATATATTTCACTGACCCCCGCTATGTCTGCGGCAACCAGAACATGTGGACGAGTTTGCCCATCGGGAAATGGCGAACACATGACCACACGCTCCACCCCTGCCACTTTGGCGGGAATAGCATTCATCAAAACCGAAGAAGGATAGGAGGCTTTGCCGCCCGGAACATAGATCCCCGCTGTTGCAAGGGGCCTCACCATTTGCCCCAGAGTTATCCCCTCCTCCTCATAACGCCAGGACTCCTGTTTCTGACGTTCGTGAAAACGGCGTATGCGTTTCTCCGCTTCCTGGAGCGCCGAGAGCTCTCTTGCGCTCACCCCCTCATAAGCCAATCGAATCTCCTCCGGCGTGACACGCATCTGCTCCAATGAAAGATTGTGGCGGTCAAAGCGATGGGTATATTCCAGAACTGCGGTATCCCCTCTTTCCTTCACATCCTGCAATATTTTGCGGACCGTTTCATCGTGAGTAAACAAATCCATATTGGAACGATTTTCCAACACCTCAATCACCGCCTGATAATCCAAATCTGTAAATTTGCAAAGCTTCATAGTATTCCGTTCTAAAGGTAAAAGGAGCCGTCACGGCCCTAAACAATTTCAGGGGTTCGGCAAAATTTTGTCCAGCAACTTTCCGGTCTCACCGGCTTTTCCCAGTCCGGCCTGTTCGATGAGTTGTAAATGGGTTTTGAAGAATTTCAAATCATCAGGATCATCAATATCGTACCAGACCGGCAAAACCTCCAGCTCCGCCTTCTCCCGCTCCAGACGCTCACAGGTTTCCCGCAAGACCTTGCCCGTACCCCAAGCCACCCCATCAAATACCTCGGTCAATTTTCCACGCATTCCGATCAGGTAGTAACCGCCATCAGTGCTAGGACCCAAAACTATATCTTTATCGGAACCAAGAGCCCGCTCAATATAGGAAACGGGGAGAGAAGGACTATCTGAGCCAATAATAACTGCTCTCCCATATCCTTCCTCAAAACGGTCTTGAATAGCCCGGCGCATTTTGTCTCCCAGGTCATTTCCCTCCTGAACAAAAAGCCTCATATCGGCACTCAGCGTTCCAGTAAAAAATTCCGACTCGTTAGAGGGAGATACTCCTACAAACAAGTCTGCATTTTTCACTTGCCGAATCTTATCGAGACTATCATGAAGAAAGCATATATAGAGCTGGAGAATAGTCTCTTCATCCAGAAAAGAGGACAACCGGGTTTTCACCTTACCTAAAATGGGGTCGCGAGCAAACAGGATGACAGCATTTTCACAAGTTTTAGTCATTATCCATCCCAACCCCTTGGACTCAGAGACCAGCGTGACGCTGGACTCAACTAGCAATACCTCGTTGCCCCGAAAAAACTATTGCCCGCATGGTTAAGACCTCGTAATTTGCCACGGACGACTCGCCGGTTGGGCATGGCCCGAGATAAATCGTTTGACTCAAACCACCAAACTCCATAAAATTCTCAAGTAACTTCAATTCCCGCAAAAAGGAACCAACCATTTTATACGATCTCGATGTTTCGCTATTCTACTGGATCAACCAGCATTTTCAATCCCCAATAATGCACAAGTTCATGGTGTTTATGACCATGAAAAACAACTTTTACCATTTAGGCATCGCCTGTGCGATAGCTATCCTGATTGTTTACAGACTTAAAGGGTTAGTGTTTTTACTGACCGTAGGTGCGACCATCGCCCTTAATGATGCCAGTAGCCATTACATTCTTAAAGAAGGGATAGGTCGACTCAGACCTTGCCATGTTTTGCCAGATATGGAGATGGCATTCAGGTGCTCAAACAGTTTTTCTTTTCCTTCAAACCATGCCAGCAATACTTTCGCCGCCGCGACTCTAATAAGCCTGTGTTTTCGTAACACGACTTTATTGGCTTTTGCTCTGGCACTGCTGGTTTCTTATTCAAGAGTGTACCTAAAGGTACATTATCCATTTGATATTATAGGGGGAGCCCTTTACGGAAGTTTGGTAGGCTACCTGTGTTACCGCTACATCTATATCCGGATTTTAAATTTCATTAAACTCTGAAGAGGAATTTTATATCCTCTGTCCTCAATGAACGCACGCAAAATACTAATCCTTAAGTTCAGTGCTTTGGGGGATGTAGTTCACACCCTTCCCGTGGCCGCCAGCATTAGAAAGTCTCTACCCAATGCCCACATTGCCTGGATGGTAGAAGAACGTTTTCAGGATCTTTTGATCGGCAACCCTGATGTCGATCAGATCATTCCCATTCGCACAAAAGTCTGGCGCAAAAACTGGAACCGTCAATCGCTTGGAGAAATTCTGGATACCGTCAAAGCCCTGCGTCGACAAAAATTTGATCTGGTGCTCGACCTACACGGACTGATAAAAAGTGGCATCATTGCCAGGTTGAGCGGTGCTCCAATCCGTACCGGATTCCACAGGAATAATTGCAAAGAGAAAATCAACGCCCTGTTCACCAACCAAAAAAGTCCCTATAAAGCAGGAGGAATCCATGTTGTGGATAGGTACCTCGAGCTTTTACAAACTGCATTGGGCAAGGTTGAAATAGCCAAACATTTTCCTCTCCAGATTCCTGACGAATCAGATAAAAAAATTGCCCGCTTCTTTGATGAGAATCTGACCCACCGCCCCATTATTGGGATCAATCCAGGTGCAGGATTCGAGACGAAGCAATGGGAACTGAAACGCTTCGCAGAATTGGCGGACCGCATTTCCGCAGAATTGGGATACTCGATTTTGCTGACCTGGGGGCCGGGAGAAGAATTCAAAGTTCAGCAAATATCTGACAATATGAAACAAAAATGCTGGATCGCCCCACCTACTTCAATTTTGGAATCTATTGCCCTGTACAAACGGATGACACTGCTGGTAAGCTGTGACTCAGGCCCACTTCACTTGGCGGCGGCGTTGGGAATCCCTACGGTTTCGATTTTTGGACCCACTGACCCTACACGGAATGGTGCCTATGGCGTGAATCACGAAACGGTTTACAAAATACTTTCATGCAGTTTTTGCTGGAAAAAAACCTGCCCACTGGGAACCAAGGAATGTATGAATCGAGTTACCAGCGATGAAGTATTTGAGGCGGTGAAGGGTCATAAACAAGTTGCGAGTCAATTATCCTGAAATTTTCAGCATCATAAATAAGGAGAAAAAATTATGGGAATCGACAAAGAGCTTCTGGATATTCTGGTTTGCCCCAAATGCAAGGGGGATCTTGAAATGAGCCAAAATGAAGATGGGCTGGTTTGCAAACCCTGCGCCTTAAAATACCCGATTAAAGATGATATTCCCATCATGCTTTTAGAAGAAGCGCTTCCTTTATAGTCTCATAGCCAACCCAATAGTTTTTGCATCGCGGATAAACGGAACAAACCCCTTATAGCGTCTCAACCCATGGCAAATCCATCCCTGCGCAAGCTGGAAAAAAAAGCCAAACAAATATTATGGAACCTGGTCGGTGCCTGCACGGGAAAAGCCCCCAATCCACCCGATCTGCCTCTGGACTTTACCCCTATCAACCAGATATTAGTCATTCGCCCTGACCGGTTGGGAGATGTAGTGCTATCCACTCCGGTTTACGAAACCCTTAAAAAATCATTCCCACATTTACATATCAATGTCCTGGTAGAAAATGCCCATGCAGGACTCCTGGCAGACAATCCAAATATTAGTAGAATATTAACTTTCGATCCCAAACAACCTTTAGCAATCTTTCGCCAATTAAGAGATGAACATTTTGACCTGACCCTAACTCTCAATAAAAAATTCAGTGCTACCGCCACGTTTTTTGCCCTTTGTTCCGGCGCAAACATCAGAGTCGGATACGATCATCCAGAAAATGCATGGGTTCACAACATCCGCGTCCCTGTGGAAGGCCCACCTCAACACGAATGCGAAAATAATCTGGACTTACTACGTGCCCTGGGCATTCAGGAGTTACAAACCCGGCCCAGGCTTTATTTCAACCCAGAAGAAACTCAAAAAATCGCAGACCTTCTACAACAATTTCGCACCTCGTTAAACCAACCCGTGGTGTTGGTCAAGTCAGGAACCCGTATCGCACAATGGGGCTGGCGGTGGGAGAAGTTTCAGAAGGTGATCGAACATTTGCTGGAATCCAATCAGGCACAGGTCTGGTTGGTCAACGGACCCGGAGAAGAAGCCGAACTCAAAACAGCCATCGCCCCCATGCAGAAAAAGCCTCAAATTCTTCCTCTGCTC
>JABIXH010000075.1 GCA_018664975.1 Nitrospina sp.
GATACCCACTCCCATAGCATCCAGTTCATCGGCCTCAACCTTGACTTGAGCAGACCAGTTATGCCCATGGAGGTTTTCGTATTTACCGTCATACAACCTGAGTTGGTGAGCGGCGGAAAATCCAGATTTAACTGTTACCTCGTACATTTTTAGCTCCCTGAAAAATATTTAAGAGATATTTATTTTAGTACTGCATTGATGCAGTCATGGGCCGTATTCAGCATGGTCTCTATTTCTGCTTCGGTGATGACCAGAGGCGGGATGAAGTACACCACATCTCCCAGAGGACGCATAAAGAGTCCGCGCTTCAAACCTTCGAGGAATATCTGATAGCCAATACGTTTTTCAAAAGGATAGCGCCCTTTATTATCCTTTACCAGTTCTACTGCCGCTATCATTCCCGTCTGCCGGAATTCCCCACTCATCCCCTCAAACTGTTTTCCACATTCTTTCAGAGTGGCGATTTTAGGTTTCAGCGATTCCAGAAAATTATCCTCTGTCAACATCTTCAAGGTTTCGTTAGCCACCGCACAGGCCAGGGGATTCGCAGAATAACTATGGCTATGGATAAATAATTTCATGGTTTCATATTCTCCATAAAAGGCTGAATAGATTTCATCGGTCGTCAATGTGGCGGACAACGGCAGATAACCCGAAGTGATTCCTTTAGACAGGCACAAAAAAGTCGGCCGCAAATCGTGCTCTCCACAGACGAAAAGTGAGCCGGTGCGCCCGAATGCAACCGCGATCTCATCAAAAATCATATGAATTCCCAACGATTCACAAACCGTTTGAAGTTTTTTCAAATAAACCGGCGGATACATCCTCATCCCGGCCGCCCCCTGCACCAAAGGCTCTACAATCACCCCGGCAAGAGCATCGGAATTCTCTCCCAATGTTTTCTCCATCGGCTCAAAACATTCGGCGTTACAACTCTCGCGCTGTAATCCATAGGGACAGCGAAAACAATCCGGTCCCTCTACCGGTAGATGACTTGCAAGAACCTTTTCAAATTTTCCCCGGAAAACTTCAAGACCACAGACAGAAAGCGCACCCAGAGTTTCACCATGATAACCGCCCTTTAAATAAGCAAACTGAACCTTTTGAGGTTCGCCTTTTGCCTGCCAATACTGCAGGCTCATCTTCAGGGCCACCTCCACCGCTGTGGAACCATTATCGGTAAAAAATACTTTCTCAAGTCCCGAAGGGGACAAGGCCACCAGCGAATCGGCCAGGTCTATAGCGGGCTGATGGGTAATGCCGGCAAACATCACATGCGCCATTTTTTCCAACTGCCGGGTAAGTGCTTTATTGAGGCGGGGATGATTATGACCAAAAAGGTTTACCCACCACGAGGCGATCACATCCATATACCGGTTCCCCTGCCGGTCTTGAAGATAGATACCTTCCGCCCTCTCAATCAGGAGAGGGGAAGTTGTTTCATAATCCTTCTGCTGTGTACAGGGGTGCCAGACATGGTGCAAGTCACGGACGAGATCGGGATTGTTTTCAGAAGTCATGAAAAATCCCCATTACAAATCGTACCGGGAAGGAGAAAACTCGGAGTTCTCATTATCGAGGGTCTGTCTGATTAATCCAGACATATAGTCCGCCTGGTTGGGAGTCAGTAAAATTCCATTACGGTAATGACCGGAAGAATAAAACAGATTATCATACTTCCCGCTCTTCCCCATGATAGGCATGAGATCCTCAGCGGCAGGGCGCATACCTGTCCAGGATTCGATCAAGGGTGCTGTTTTAAGACAGGGAAGTATTTCAGCGGCATTGGCAATCAACCGGTCTATAACGCCCTCTTCAATCGAAGGGTCAAAGCCCCGGTCTTCCATGGTTGAGCCAATTACAAAACCATTCCCTTCCCTCCAGGGTGCGATGTAGGTCATCTTGCCGTGCAAGGTATAGTCCATAAAATGGTCGTCCAACTGCACTCGGCACATTTGCCCTTTGATCGGTTTCATGGGGATCGAAACTTCCAACACACGGGCTAACTGCGAGGACCAACTCCCCGATGCAAGAACAAACTGTCCGCCATTAATGTTTCCCGAATCCGTAACGGCCGAAGCAAGGGTTGAGCCTTTGCGGATAAAACCGGAAACATTTGCCTCCAGAACATGATTCCCCAGATTTTTGGAGGCCTGCATGAGTGCATCGTGCATTTGGCGGTTATTAACCTGTCCCTCCCCAACCCACATTACCTCGCCGCAGTCTTGCGAAAGATAGGGCGCTTTCTGCCGAACCTTATCTATATTCCATATTTCATGAGGAATGTTTTCTTCAGCAAAAAAACTTTTGCGTTCTTCCCATGTCTCCCGGTAGCTGGAAGAAGGCATCAAAGAACCTTCAAAAGAATAATGGACAGAAATTTTGCTGACCGAAATCAGTTCCCTGAGGAATTCCGGGAACTTATCCAGCGACTCCCGGCAAAACTTAAAGAACCGGTCGGCCTTGTCACATTCGCAAAAAGGTGCCAACATGCCTGCCGCGGCGCGGGAAGCTTGAAGTGAGTTGACAGGATCGCCCAAAACCGCAATCTTCAGGTGAGGAGCATCCTGTTTCAGGCGAAAAGCAATACTATGGCCGATAACTCCCGATCCAATGACCACAATATCAAAGTTATTGCTACCCATAAAACAATCCTCTCAACCCTGACTCAGTATAAAATCAACTCCTGACTAATAGTCCTCTTCCACTTCAAACCCGATTATGATATTTTAGAAAGCATATTGGCAAATTTAAAAAATCACTTTAAATCCTAATTCAATAGGTTATTCCCTATAAAAACATTATGAACGAAAAAACAGAAACAAGTCAGGACAGTGCCCAAGCCAGAGAAAGTGCCGGAAAGCGCGTAGACCCCATTCTCAATCATCTGGATGCAGGAGATGCAGAAGTAGACAAGGAACTTATTCGCAAAAAATTCATAGATATCTGGGAATATGATAAGGCAGACGAATTGGATGATGAAGAACAGTTCATGACCACAGTAGCGTGCTTCATTTACAATGCTCATAATGTGCTTGACGATGCCAATATTAGAATCGATAGGGCACGACTAATGATTGTCTCAGCACTTGCCGCCTGGAAGCAATCAGAACGCGACAAAATGATCGAACAAGAAAAAGCCTCGGAAAATCCGTTCAAAAAATTTATTGAAAACCAACAACCTCAGGTTGATGATGTGCACACTTGGAGACATTTTCTCCTTGAGCACAAAACCGTCAGCGATAAAAACTGGGTTTATAAAATGAAGAAATGCTGGTTTGCCCAATATTTCATTCGCTTCGGCAGGACCGATTATATCCAGACAGCTTGTGATTATGACAAAATCCCCTGGGAAGCCCGAAAGGATTATATCGATTTGAAATTGAGCAACCTTTTCGCACAACTGGGTGCCGTTTGCCAATTCGACTACAAACCAGCAAAAGATAAATAAGCCAGCGTGACGCTGGTCCCGACTAGCAATAGCTTTTTACTGCTAGCAACGATACTCTCGGCTCAATGAGCTGTTACCAATTCCCACCCATGCACAAAAATCTTCCTCGGCTGGAGAAGCCCTCATAAAAAACCTTGCCTACTACATCAGCGGTCATGGCTACGGGCATTACGCCCGCTCCCTGCCTGTTCTAAAACATCTGGCTCCAAAATTTAATTTACATATTAAAACAGAAGTCCCGGAATTTTTGTTCAAACCTTATCTGGATGCCCATCATTGGCTACAGCCTGTGGATGTGGGATGCAGGCATGCAAACTCTTTAAACATTGATGCCGAAAAAACTTTTAAAGAATTTAATATTTTTCAAAGTAATGCCCGAGTCGAAGCAGAAAAAAACTGGATGAGAGAAAATCAGATCGCTTTGGTTCTATCTGATATCGCCAGCATGCCCATTAAAGCTGCCCACGATCTTGGCATTCCTGCCATCCTGATAGGAAACTTTACCTGGCATGATATATACAACCATCTGCCAGGAGCCGAGAAGCACAAACAATTACTGCATGACCTGGAGGAAGAGTACGCCTGCGCCGACCTGCAAATTCTTCCGCAATGTCACTTCCCCCAATCGCTAGCCAAAAAGACCCAAGAAGTTGGGTTCATCGCTCAAAAAGGGAAGAATATCCGCAATGTTCTTGAGCAACACCTGGATATCTCCTTTGCGGGTAAAACGGTGGTATTCATTTATCTGGGACTGTATGGCACGGGTTTAGTAGTATGGAAAAACCTGGCTCAACATAAAGACTGTCTTTATCTAACCCGTGACCCGATTGAACAGAAGATTCCCAATCTTCATTGCTTAGATGACCGGTTCTCGTTCCCCGATCTCATTGCCAGCGTTGATCTGGTTTGTACCAAAGGGGGTTACTCCACCCTGGGTTCGGCTTTTGCAAGCCATAAACCCGTCATTACCTGTGAAAGAAAAGATTTTTATGAATTTAAGGCTATTCGCGAATATTTACAGAGAACCCGGACAGGAGTCATTATTGAAGATGAAGATTTTTTCCCGGGTAACTGGCAGACAGGCATCAAGACGGCCCTGAGTTTGACCGTTAAGGATAAAGTACCTCTAAACGGGGAAGTTGAAATTTTAGAATCCGTACAGCAATTGCTAACATGAAAATTCCTGACATCACTCTTATCATTACCAACTGGAACGGCAGAGAACTGCTGAGGGAATGTTTACCCAGCGTTCTCAAATCTGTCGCCTACGATAAAAAGCGTACCTATGAAATCATGGTGGTGGATGATTGCAGTGCCGATGACAGTCTGGAAATTCTAGCTCAGGAGTTCCCAAGTGTTCGGGCAGAAAAAACTCCCGTCAATTACGGGTTTCATGGTGCCAATAATTTTGGGGCCAGCCTGGCGAGGTCTCGCCTTATCATGCCAATGAACAATGATATAAAACTGGATGAAGATGCCCTCTATCACCTGGCAGAATATTTTGAGGACGGTAAGGACACCTTTTCAGTCAGTGGAAAATTCTATGCGTTTGATGGAACCACATTTCTTTATGGCAACCGTGGAGGTTATTTTCGTAACGGGCACTTTTACCTCTACGAAAAAGAACCGGATGATTCCAGCCAAACCCTGTTCGCCTGCGGGGGAGCTTTCATGGTGGACCGAGAACGCTACCTGAAACTGGGAGGCTTCGATCCTGTTTATCATCCTTTGTACTACGAAGAGATAGACCTTTCGTACCGCGCTCTTAAAAGAGGATGGAAGGTGCTCTATGAACCCAAGTCCATTGCCTATCACAAGGTGCAGTCCACCATTACCCGGCAGGAAAAGAGAATTGGGTTGATCTCCGCGCGCAATAATTATCTTTTTGTCTGGAAGAATATTCTTGATCGGCCTTTGACCTGCCAGTTCCTGTTTTATATTCCGCTTTTTCTGATTCGTGATCTTTTCCGCCTGAAAAGCCGGTTCTGGATCGCCTTTTATATGGCCTTAAAACGACTTCCCTCTATTCTCAGGGCACGAAGACGAGAAAAAATGGATGTCATTTTTAGCGACCATGAAATTTTACAAAAGATCAATATCAACCGGCCAGCCACTGGGCGTGGGGCTAACTAGCAATAGCTATGTCTGATACATAAAAAGTACTAGCCGCTAAAAGAGAGACCTTAGCATAACCCCGGGTATCCTTCGAGAGCCTCAGGATGACACCCAAAAAACCCTGAATATTATGGCCAATATTGGAATTTTCTGCAAAGCTTCATTTTCTCAGGGCATGGGACATGTGGTGAGGCAATCCCATATTGCAAAAATTTTGCAAGACCGGGGCGCCGAAATCACCTTCTTCATTCCCGACTACCCTCCAGCGCAAAACTGGCTGGACCAAAGACGATTCCATAGAAAAACTTTAAAAGATCCTCAGTCTGTTTCAGAAAAAGATATCGCCCCTCTGGACCTCATCCTTCTGGACATTCAGGACACCCCCGAAATATTTATCAAAAAAATGGGGCGGGATAATAAACCTGTGGTCAGTTTTGAAGACCTTGGCGAAGGGCGCCAACATGTTAATCTGCTGGTCGACTGCAACCTGGATGAAGAAAAATCAGCCGAACTCCCTAACAAAGTTCAAACCCTTTTTGGTTATCGCTTTTGCGTCCTCGCGCAGGATTTTGAAACACTGCATTCTAAAAAGCGCGAATTTGCAAATTCCATCCAGTCGGTTTTGATCACGATGGGAGGCACTGACCCCCACTCACTGACAGCTTCTCTTGCTGAGAAACTTTTACAAATCGAAGCTGAACTACCAATAACCCTTCTTGCCGGCCCCGGATGCGGTAACACCCCTGCTTTGAAAAACCTGGAAAGTAAAACAGTGAAACTTCTGGAATCCACTCCACAAATGGCACAAACACTATTCGATCACGATGCCGTATTCTGTAGCGGCGGGGTCACTCTGCATGAAGCCATGGCAGTGGGGACTCCTGCCTTTGTGATTAATCAGGTTGCCCATCAAGAAATGAAAACAAAACGTGCACAGGGTGCCGCCATGAACCTTGGAATGGCAGAATCATGGAACCAAAGTCGCCTTCCGGAAATCCTGAATTCCAGCCCGGAGACCCTGGAGAAAATGAGCCAGGCCGGTAAAAACCTGATTGATGGAAAAGGACTGATAAGGGTGATAGACGAGATAGAGCTTCTTCTCAGAGAAAACTAAAAAGAAGGGCTTGGCACTTAATAGGGAGGAGCAAGCTGGTTCATTCTTGCAAGAAAAGCCTGCCCGGATTCAGGAACCTTGATTCCTTTATGGCCTGTGAGCAGATTCCGGTTGGAAACCGGCATCCCGTAATACTCAAAATTTGCATTCTTGTCGGAAGAGATAATAGTCCCATCAAATGAAAGCCCGGCAAAAAGACCTTTAATGCGGGAATAGGCAAAAATATCATTTTCTTTAAGAGCCAGGTTTAAATCTAAAGTTTCGCCTACCGGTCCAAGTGCAATTTGCGGCCCGGCTCCCAGGTTGTATTGTGTTCTGAATAATTGTTTGAGGCCTTTTTTAGTCATGACCAAAAGCACCAGTTCCGCTTTTTGGATGCCTGCTTGAAGTCCCCAACTGGCCTGCCGCGATTTAATAAAAGCCGGAGGATTCCATTTCCCTGTCTTCGGGGAACGAACAATCACCACTCCTTTTCCAACTCGGGCACCGGCTATCATAGCCGCCTTCACCAAATTTGGGAACACCACAATAGCCTTGGTGCGCCCAAGAAGTTTTTGCGGAATTCCTTCTCCAGAAACGTCAATAACCCCTTCAATGACTTCTTCTGAATCTAAAAGCAATTCAGTATGCTCAAAAGGATTCGACCTGCTTAACGGTGATGACGCGCAAGCTGAAAACAACAACGCAAATATGCAAACCCAGTTTTTCATGATTTCCACAATGAGGTAGAGACGTTATATAGAAAAGTATAAACCCTTTATAAAAAAGGCAAGAAATGTAACGAATGACTCAGGGGGTTTTGGAGAGATACAACACCTTATAAGCCGCTGTCGCGCGAGAAACGCCCTTTACCATCGCCCGTACTGACAAGGTTGCACCGGTGATTGAATTAACCGTGCGATAATCCGAATCCGCCGTTCTCCCGGTAAATTGATCCATGAAGGAGGGATACCTCACCTCCCATCCGCGCGGTTCCCGATAGACCATGATCTCGACATCCCGGACCGTTCCCTCTTCATTGAGAACCGTCATAAATGTGATGGGAAACGATTTACCGATCTCATGATCTATAATAGCGTAACCAATGGGAACCCCACCTCGCTTTCCCACATAAAAAGTGATTCGGTTGGTCTCAATACGTTGCAAACAAAGTTCGCCAATGGCTTTTTTCTGCGCATCCGTCAGCCATTTTTTTTCCCGGTCAATTTTGTCCGCTCCCGGAAAAGCGATTTCAAATGCCTGCTTTTTCGTGAGATAAACCTGGACATCCAGCACCTTTTCTTCCTCCTCTGAAAATGAGGCTGGAATAAAAAATCCAAATATTGAAACTACGATGAAAAAAGTTAGAAAAGTTTTTGATCTGCTTGAAAACATAAAACTAATAAACCTTAGAAAACCTGGGAAGTCTAAATTTCAGATGAATCAAAATAACCAAGGGTCATAATAGCACCAGCCAACCTTGTGCTTTTTACCGCAAAGCTAACCGGGACGCAAAGATTTTATAGGTCTTCTCTCCCGATATTATGGAATAAAAAAATCCTGACACCCTGAATGCTTGGAGGAGCAAGCATTTCAAGGTGCCAGGATCTGGTGTCCGAACGGACGTCTTCAACCATTAGTACATATAAGCAATGGCCATATTAAACTGATCCGCTGTTTTTCCATCCTCTGTATTGGTAACGGTATGGTCCACCTTCAGAGATACTTCCGGAATCGGCAAATAGGCCACTCCAAAAGTATAAACAGCGTTTCTATTTTTAGAGTAGTCGGGCGCTGTTTCGCCATTTAACTTATCCTGAGTTCGCACTCTCTCAAACATGAAATGCGGGATGATGTCATGGGAGGTCTTCCACCCTAACAACTGGGGAAGATGTACACCCGCCTGAACATTATAGCCAAAATTATTTTCAGCAATTCCGCCTGAACAAGCTTGTGAGGCACAAAATCTATTCAGCTCTAATGTATTATCAACACTGGTATTCACGATCGAAGCGTTCATATCGAACCAATTCCAGCGATATTTGATATCCGCCTCAAGAAGGTTCATATTCCCGTCTTCTTCGATCAGATTATGCGTGGTGTCTCCATTCACCCAGGAAAAGCCCAATTGCAGACCCGGATAAAGCTTAGTGAGTTCTACTCGTGCAAACACACTAAAGTCATCGGCAATTGCATCATTAACCTGTTTACGACCACCACGAATACCATTGGTACCGAACTGGTCTCCAGAACCACCATTTCCTCCAGACCCACTTCCATTTGCCGTTGTATCGGCCGTAATGGATTGCAGGGAATTCATGGCATAAAGTCTGTAGTTAACGCCTTCCATCGGCGTACCAAAAAGACCCACACCCCCGGCTGTCCATGTTGTGGGAATCATACGACTCTGCAACAGGGGTCGCTCCGAGGTCCAGAACAGGTTCGGCTCATGCGTTTCGTTAAGCAGTCCAACCGGAGCCAACATAACACCGGCGCGAATGTTGAGAGCAGGATTCAGCAGAAAATCCAAATATCCAAATTCAAACTCAAGCTCTTGCGCGGCATGTTCAAAGTCAATTTCCGCATTGAGGTGAATCCAGTCGGATA
>JABIXH010000148.1 GCA_018664975.1 Nitrospina sp.
ACGGATTATGAAAAAAACCTAGCTGGTATCGAACAAAGTGCTGGCAAGAATTTATTTTAATACATTCGGTCAAACCAGTAATTGAGATGGGAAGAAAGCGATGAACGACACCAATCATAAAAATGAAGACTCGCATAAAGAGTCGGAAACTAATAATCCGCTCGATGACGCAAGTGTTGAACCTGAGCCTCCTGTTCAGGAACTGAACTTGGACCTGAAAGAGCAGGTAGCAGGTGAGAAGGCTTCACTCTCTGATGATTCGGTCAGAGCAGATGTTCTGTTTCCACTAGAACATTCTGGTCGAAGTGCGATACGCACAAAGGCGGTTGGGGTGAGTGTTCTGCGCCTTATATTGCTTTGTCTTTTGTTGAGTGGGGCCTTTTTATTGGGTTTTGGAACCAGGCCGGAAGTGATAACACAATGGGTTGATGAGGGAAAAAACTGGTTTCAAGTTGGCCTTGAAAAGTCGAAGCCTGTTGTGAACAAGGTGTATGGAAAAACCGTGGCAATGGTAGATCAAATTCATGGCCCAACCCCTGAACTGACTGGGCCGACTATGTCGGAAATTGTGGGTGTGGAAGCAAAGCTAGATAGAAAAATAAATCATTGGCGGGCTCCGATGAACCCAAATTATACCTCGCAAGAACCCGGCAAAGGGCCAATGGGCATGGCGTTGGTTCCTGTTTATGAAGATGAAATGGGTGGATCGGTAATCATCAACCCAACTATGGTGCAAAACATTGGAGTTAAAACGGAAGTAGTTAAAAAACGATCTCTGAGCCGCGAAATAAGAACCATTGGTCGGCTGACTTATGATGAGCGGTTGATCCATCATATTCACACAAAATATGGAGGCTGGATAGAAAAACTCTATGTTGATTTTACCGGTCAGGAAGTGAATGAGAGCGATCCTCTGTTAGAAATTTACAGCCCCGAACTGGTGACGACTCAAGAAGAATTAATTTTGGCTTTAAAATATCAAGAGTCATTGAAAGACAGTGTTTTTCCTGAGATCAGCCGAGGTGCTAAGAGATTGGTAGATTCCACTTTAAAGCGGTTGCAATTGTTTGATGTTCCAGAACACCAAATCACAGCCTTAATTAAAAATAAAAAAGTCAACAAAGCCATGCATGTTCATTCCCCTATTAAAGGGGTTGTCGTAAAGAAAAATGCCCTTCATGGAATGTTTGTCAAACCGGGAATGAATTTATACATGCTTGCCGACCTTTCGAACATTTGGGTCATCGTGGATATATATGAGTACGAAGTCCCTTGGGTCAAACTGGGTCAAGAAGCAGAGATGAACCTTTCCTATTTTCCCGGTAAAAAATTCAAGGGCAAAGTCACTTTTATTGACCCGATACTGGATTCCAAATCTCGGACATTAAAAGTGCGAATCGAATTTGCCAACCCTAAGGGTGAACTGAAACCCGAAATGTATGCCAACGTCACTCTTAAATCTAAAGTGGCTGTTAAAAAACTGGTGATCCCAGAGGAAGCAGTGGTCTACTCTGGGGATAAAACCTTAGCCATTGTGCAAAATCCTTCTGGCACCTTTGATTCGAGAGAACTCAACTTGGGTGTGAAAACTCAAGGCTATGTTCAGGTTTTAAAGGGGTTAAAAAAAGGTGAAAAGGTGGTGACCTCTTCGGTTTTTCTGATCGACTCTGAAAGCCGGTTGAAGGAGGCTTTAAATAAAATGGAAAAGAAGGGGATGGATGTGAAAATGCCGGGAAAACAAATGGGCAACATGAAACTATTTTTAAAAGAGGTTCCTAAAGGCAAATAGATAGCCTTTAAGCGATAGAGCATTATGATCAAAAATATTATTGGATATTCTTTAAAGAATCGCTTCCTGGTTCTTTTAGTCACTGCTTTTATCATTGCATGGGGTGTCTATTCTCTGAATCGCACGCCGTTGGATGCCATTCCTGATCTGAGCGATGTGCAGGTAATTATTTTTACGGAGTATCCCGGTCAGGCTCCTCAAATTGTTGAAGATCAGGTTACTTATCCTTTAACGACGGCAATGCTTTCGGTTCCCTTTGCGAAAGTGGTGCGTGGCTATTCCTTTTTTGGGCTTTCATTTGTATATATCATTTTTGAAGATGGTACCGATATTTACTGGGCCAGAAGCCGGGTTCTGGAACAGTTGAATGTTGTTTCTGCGCGTTTACCCGAGAACATCAGTCCGACATTGGGGCCGGATGCGACCGGGGTGGGCTGGGTATTTGAATATGCCCTGGTGGACAAAACAGGAATCTATGACCTCTCTGAATTGCGTTCGATTCAGGATTGGTATTTACGTTATGAACTGCAAACCGTTCCCGGTGTTTCAGAAGTTGCCAGCATTGGCGGTTATGTCAAACAATATCAGGTAGAGGTGGACCCGAATAAACTGGCGGCTTATAACCTGCCATTGAATAAAATCGTGACGGCGATCCAGCGCAGTAATAATGATGTGGGCGGACGTTTGCTGGAAATGTCTGAAACAGAGTTTATGGTTCGTGGTCTGGGTTATATCGAAAACCTGAGGGATATCAAAAGCATCCCTTTGGGAGTCGATCAAAAAGGAACGCCCATTTTAATGCGAGATGTTGCCCGTGTCCGGCTGGGGCCAGAATTGCGACGCGGAGTGGTTGAACTAAACGGTGAAGGCGAAGTGGTGGGTGGTGTCGTTATACAGAGGTTTGGCGAGAACGCTTTAGAAGTGATTGAGAATGTAAAAAGCAAACTGGAATCTCTAAAATCTGGTTTGCCCAAAGGGGTGGAAATTGTTCCGGTGTATGACCGTTCGGGGCTGATCGAAAGAGCGGTGGATAATTTAAAAGAAAAGCTTATCGAAGAAGGCATTGTCGTAGCCATCATTTGTCTGTTGTTTCTTTTGCATCTGCGGTCGGCGTTGGTGGCGATCATAACCATCCCTTTAAGTGTTTTGATGGCGTTTATTATTATGAACCAGCAAGGTTTGAATGCCAACATCATGTCTTTAGGAGGCATTGCAATCGCCATCGGCGCATTGATAGATGGTGCGATTGTCATGATCGAGAATGCTCACAAACATCTTGAGCGAGATCGCGGTAAAAAAGACCCTTGGCAGATTATTTATGAAGCCGCCTCAGAAGTGGGGCCCGCACTTTTTTTCAGCTTGCTGATTATTACGGTATCGTTTCTTCCTGTCTTCACCCTGCAAGCACAGGAGGGTCGACTTTTTTCTCCGTTAGCTTTCACCAAAACTTACTCCATGGCTTGCTCTGCGCTTCTTGCGATTACTTTGGTTCCGGTTTTGATGGGATATTTTGTTCGTGGATATGTTTTGCCGGAACGGTACAACCCGCTTAACCTTCTATTTACCAGCTTATTCAAACCTATGATCTGGCTGGCTTTAAGGATGAAAGTGTTGGTTGTGATTCTTGCATTACTCTTGGTCGCTGTGACCACGATCCCCATGCAACGGTTGGGTTCTGAATTCATGCCACCCTTGAATGAGGGAGATCTACTTTATATGCCGACGACGCTACCGGGTATTTCGATCACCAAAGCGAAAGAGCTGTTGCAACAAACAGACAAGATCATTAAGACTTTTCCTGAAGTGCATCGTGTTTTTGGGAAAATAGGGCGGGTGGAAACGGCCACCGACCCCGCTCCGCTCAGTATGATGGAGACAACCATTACCTTAAAACCAGAGTCACAGTGGCGACCCGGAATGACGCAAAAGTTACTGATTCAAGAAATGGATGCGGCGTTGAATATTCCCGGTGTGACCAACGCTTGGACCATGCCGATCAAGACTCGCATTGACATGTTGTCGACGGGAATCAAAACCCCTGTGGGTATAAAAATATCCGGGAATGATTTACGCGTACTGGAAAAACTGGGAAAGGAAGTGGAAGTCCTCATAAAAAATATTCCCGGGACGTTGAGCGTATTTTCGGAGCGAGTTGTGGGGGGCAATTATTTAGACTTTGAAATTAATCGGGAAGAGGCTTCTCGTTATGGTTTGACCGTTGGAGATATTCAGGATGTCATTCAGACAGCCATCGGAGGCAGGAATGTTTCGACCATTGTGCAGGGGCTGGAGCGGTATCCTATTAATGTTCGTTACCCTCGTGGGCTGAGAGATGATTTAGACAAACTGCAAAGAGTGTTGATTCCGACTCCGGGTGGGGAACATATTCCCATGGCGCAAGTTGCAAAAATTGTTATCAAAAAGGGGCCTCCGGTTATTAAAACCGAAAATGCAAGACTCAATGCTTGGGTATATATAGACCTGAAAGATATAGACGTGGGCAGCTATGTAGAGCAGGCCAAGAAAGTTCTCGATGAGAGGTTGGAGCTTCCCTCCGGGTACAGTCTGATGTGGAGTGGACAGTATGAATATATGGAGCGAGCCAAGGAGCGGTTGAAACTGGTGATACCTCTGACCTTGATGCTTATTCTATTGTTGCTGTATTTAAATTTTAGGCGAATTGCCGAGACCGCTATTGTGATGGTTTCTTTCCCTTTGGCATTGGTGGGAGGGGTTTGGATTTTGTATTACCTGCAATACGATTTGAGTGTGGCGGTGGCAGTGGGTTTCATTGCTCTCGCCGGGGTCGCGACCGAAATCGGAGTTTTAGTTTTGGTTTATGTGAACCAGACATTTGAAAGACGATTGGCATTGGGTGAAATTCAAAACTCTACCGATGTAATGAAAGCCGTTTTGGAGGGAACCACTTCTAGAATTCGTCCCATAATGATGACCGTCATTTCAACCGTAGGCGGTCTCATCCCAATCCTGATCGGAACTGGGACCGGATCTGAAGTCATGAAACGGATCGCCGCCCCAATGGTAGGAGGAATGGTCTCCGCAACATTATTGAACCTGATTGTTCTCCCTGCATTGTATGCGATGGTACTGCAATATCGATTTTCCCGCCGACCCTTGACCGAAGAATGCACAGACGGTTAACCCTGATAAAATTTTAGACTCATACTAGCTTTTCATTCAATCACTCTTGCCTTTATTGCGAAACGAGTCG
>JABIXH010000273.1 GCA_018664975.1 Nitrospina sp.
GATGCTTTTCGATAATTTCCACAGGCTTTGGGGAAGCAACCACCCGGCGAAACCCACGCCCGGCGTCTTCCACCATTTCCCAACCTCGTTCCTTGCAAAGCTTTTGCGCTTCTTGCTCCGAATAAAAAACTCCAATAGGTTTTGTAGGATGGTTAAAGGCCGGATCAGCAGGATCCACCAATACCTGAGTAATAATAGCAGAAGACCTCTTATTGATTTTCAAATCCTGACAGGCATTGTCAAACACATTTTGCAAAATGTAGCCGATTCGACCCTGGCTGTCAGCAACGCAAACATCCAGCGTAACTTGACGGGGAAACTCGTTTTTGGTCAATTCCTGTTGCAGGAAAATCTGACCCACCTGTGGTCCATTGCCATGAGTCAGCACCATTTTTTGATATCCCGCTTTCAACAATTCCACGACCTGTTTCATACTTTTTTGTGCGATTATAAATTCCTCATTCTGATGAGCATGAGCTTGATCTGGAACATTGAGAGCATTGCCTCCAAAAGAAATGAGCAGGCTTGGTTTATTGTTCTGTTTGCTCATTAAACTCCAGTCCGAAATCAAGCAGGGTTACTCATGAAAGGCTTTAAAACCATTTCCAGGTTTGGTGTACCCACTTCCTCCAGTTCATACGTTACCCGCACTGATGGTTTTTGAATGTCGATCACTCGGGTCAGGTCTATGGGTGTTCCAATAACAACAAGGTCGCAGTCTGAAGCATTGATGGTCTGCTCCAGATCCTTGATTTGTTCTTTACCGTATCCCATTGCTGGCAAGAGGTTGCCTATCTTCGGGTATTTCTCAAAAGTATCAATGAGGGTCCCAGCCAACCAGGGGCGAGGGTCCACGATTTCTTTCGCTCCATATTGCTTTGCCGCCAGCGAACCCGCACCAAACGTCATACCACCATGGGTCAGGGTGGGTCCATCTTCGACCACCAGCACCCGCTTGCCAGAAATGGTTTGTCCTTGCTCCGCAAACACAGGAGAGCGGGCTTCAATGACTATCGCACTGTTATTGCAAGCCTGAATATTCTGCTTCACCAACTGGACAGCGGAATCTTCACAAGTGTCTACCTTATTAATAACGATGACATCCGCCCTCTTAAAGTTCACTTCTCCTGGATAATACAACAGCTCATCTCCCGCACGGTGGGGATCAACTACTACAATTTCCAAATCCGGCAAATAAAATGAAAAATCATTATTGCCTCCATCCCAAACGATTATATCTGCCTCTTTTTCCGCTTCCTGCAAAATCGCTTCATAATCAATGCCCGCAAAGATAGGACATCCCATAGCAATATAAGGCTCATACTCTTCCATTTCTTCAATCGTACAATCCTGAGATTCTAGATCGGCAAGAGTTGAAAACTTTTGCACCCTCTGTTTAGCCAGGTTTCCATATGGCATTGGATGACGGATCACTCCGACTTTTTTCCCGTGGTTTTGAAGAATTCGAGCTATTTTTCGGGAGGTTTGGGATTTTCCACAACCGGTGCGAACCGCACAGACCGAGATAACTTTCTTTCTAGAACGAATCATAGAGCCAGAAACACCAGACAACCAAAAGTCCGCTCCTGCTGAAATAACGCTCGATGCCTGATGCATGACATATTCATGAGAGACGTCACTGTAGGCAAAAACCACAGCATCAATGGATTCATCACGAATCAAATCCCTCAGTCGGCTCTCCGGAAATATAGGAATTCCATTGGGGTAAAGTTCTCCCGACAAACTAGCAGGAAAAGTTTTGTTATCAATCCCAGGAATTTGTGTGGCGGTGAATGCCACCACTTCATAACCTGCTTCATTTTTGAAGCGAGTGTTAAAGACATGAAAATCCCTTCCGCCCGCCCCCATAATAAGAATTCTTTTTCGAGGTTTACTCATCGCTACCTCTCACAATTGAGCTTATAGATTCGACCAACGGATTGGTGTTTGGGGAACTTCTTTCAATATAACCCGCAAAGGTTTCTATTTCTATTCAAGCCCAGTTAAGAGGCGAGTCCTTTTTCCTTCAAAACAAATTTGATCGTTTCGCAAACCTGATCCGTACTGATGACAGAAGTATTGAATGCCAGATCGAATTCAGAAAAAGTGTTTGAATCCAGTTTAAAATAAGCATTGATGAATTCGTTTCTTTCGATATCCATTTTTCTGACAAGCTGTTGAGCCGCAATGGATGTGAGTTCCCTTACTTTCATAATGTTTTCAACCCTGCTCTCAAACGGAGCCGTCAATTTTATTCTTAAACCTTCCTCCCTATCTTTTAAAATAAAATTAGCTCCGCGGCCCAGCAGGATAGCATCTTCATTTCTCACAATAGCTTCCATTAATCGGGTAATCCGCAAAACATAACCTTTTTGCAAAACCGATCCGGAATGAATCAGATGGTTGACCCAATCTTCCATCTGGGTCTGTTTTTTCTCATCCAGAGTCTCCAGAAAGTTTCTACTAAGCTCTTCCCTTTCGGCGATATGGTTGAGCAAATTCTTTCCATAAACTTTCCAACCTAGGGTTTCTTCCAACCGGGGAATAATTTCCTCCTCACGGCATCCAAAGTCCCTGGTAATCGCTATGAAGTGGTGGACTTTTGTTTGGTTTTGCTTGAGAAGTTTACGCTTATTGTTCCACTCTTCAATTTTTCTAGCAATAATTTGCTCGGCCACGGATTCTGGAATTACGTTAGACATAAATCACCTGTGAGCAATGAGTTAAAGATATTTCTAAAAATTGACTTTTGTCACGAGCCGCCAAACTTTGCCCTCGTTTAGCTAAATCTAGGATTGGCTCTATATATAGGATGCCTCCAAAAAAGAAATATTCCCCTTAAATCACTACATGTGAGCGCGAAAAGCCATCGCTTCTTTCAATCGCTCTTTCGCCATAATAATCGCCGCGGCATGTGGGAACTGCCCCTGTTTGAGGTTTCTTTCGAGCACTTCCACCGTATTGCGACTAATCGTTGACTCTATTCTTTCAAATGCCTGCTTCTCATTCATTCCCTGAAATTCAGTTGCGGCACAAATCACTCCGCCGCTATTAGCTATAACATCAGGAATAATGACAACTCCTCGACCTTTCATTATTTCAGCGGCTTCATGAGTGATGGGAATATTAGCCCCCTCCAGAACCAGTTTAGTTTGCAACCAGTGCTGGTTATCTACCGTAAAAATATCAGGACGAGCAGAAGGAATAAAGATGTCTGATTCTAACTGCAACATTGCCTCATGCGTCAACACTTCTCCCAACCCGGATTCCTTTACAGAAGCCCCGGACTTTTTAAATTGAGTAAGAGCCTGAACAGAAATCCCATCGGGATCATGGATGGCTCCTCTCGTGTCGCAGGTTGCAATGAGGGTAGCACCCCGTTCCGTTAAAAATCGGGCCGCCGCTTTACCGACATTACCAAAGCCTTGAATAATCACCCGGGCATTTTTTAACGGCAAGGAAATAAAATCACTCGCAACATCCGCCGCGACTGCCAGACCATATCCCGTTGCACCGAGCTCATCCAGAGGCAAGCCACCTAACACTTTTGGCAAACCCACAGCTCGACCAATTTCATCATAAATATAGGCCATGCAAGTTTCATCGGTACCCATATCCGGACCAGGAATATAATCATGAAGGTGTTTAATGGCCTGCGCGAACGCCCTGATCATGTCCTCCTTATTAGCGATACCGGGGTCTTCCAAAATTGCAGATTTAGCTCCCCCGTGCGGCAGATCACTCAATGCATTTTTTAAAGTCATCGCTCGCGCCAGCCTGAAAACCTCACGAGTACCCACATCCGATGCCATACGACAGCCTCCTACAGCAGGTCCCAGAGAAAGGTTATCGATAACAACAATCGCCTTGAGCCCGGATTTCGGTTCATAAATATGCACAATTTTTTCCGGCCCTAAATCATCAGCAAAATTATCTACATAGTGGGCGTTCATGATCTTCACCTTCCTTTCAATTCAGAAGTTTCATATTGGCCTTAGCATCCAGAACTACCAATGAATTCGGGTACAACCTGACCGGGTTAAAGTCTAGAGAGACCAGTCTGCTATCCACGTCAATCCATTTCGTCATCCATTTTATAAACTCGATCAGTTTTCCAAGAGCCAGAGGAGGTTGCCCCCTTATCCCCTGGATAATATGACCGGCATTCGTCCTCATAATGCTTTCAAGGATTTCCTCGTCCATTGCCGGAAGCAGGATGCGATCAATGTCCTTATAAATTTCCACAAAACTTCCTCCCGTCCCAAAAAGGAACAAGGGACCAAACATTTCGTCTCGACACATGCCTACCATCAAATCCAACCCCGGAGGCATTTGTTCTTCCGCCCAAATCTGCCCCGGCCAAGTTTGGTTCATAATTTTCCAGGTTCTTTCAAGCTCCCATTTATCCTTTAGATCGAATTCAACGCCACCTAATTCGGTTTTATGCAACAGATCCGACCCCACCGCCTTGAGGACTAAAGGAAAACCTACTTCCTCAATAACCTGATCCATATCTTCAGGCCGGACTAACCGGTAGCCAGCAGGTACAGGAATATTGTTTTCTTTTAAAAATTGTTTGGTCTGCATTTCATCCAAGGGAGGAGAAAGCTGTTCCCATCCATTGCACGCTGGTGCTAAATGGGGAACCTTTTCCCCGCCCACTGGATTTTTTTCAACCCTCTTTTTTCCCAACTTTGCGAGAAGATTAACCGCCCAGGCGGCTTCTTCTCCTGTTGGGAAAACAGGGATTCCTTCTTTAACAAAAACCCTACTAAGAGGTGGAAAAAGTTTTCTCCCATAAGCACCCAGAACAACCGGAAAATCCACAGGCAAAACTTCACGCAATTGTTTTGCAATGTCAGCGTTGACACCTTCAGTACCAGCAAGGACTACCAACAAGAGACAATCGTACAATCCGGTTTGGAGAATCTTATCAATGGTCAAGACACACTGTTCATTCGTCCCTGAGCCCGTTAAGTCGACAGGATTCCTGAATGAAAAATATCCCGGCATCATGTGTTTCAATTCCTCTTGAATCTGCAGGGGAGGCTCAACAACATCGCAGTTTCCTGCCTCCAAAAGGTCTGTGAGCAAAACCCCCATCCCTCCGCCATTGGAAACAACCAAAACACGGTTTCCCTGAGAAATAAACCCACTTTGCAGCGCTTGTAAAGCATTGATCAACTCACTCAATCCATTTACCTCTATCATTCCGGTCTGTCGGCAAACAACTTGAAACACAGGATATTCTCCCGCCAGGGAAGCTGAGTGAGCCTGTATTGCCTGGCTTCCTTGAACGCCTTTCCCGCCTTTGCAAATTACTATGGGCTTCACTGCCGCTATTTGCCTGACAGTTTCAAAAAATCTTGGTCCGTCTTGAATGCCTTCCAGATAAACACCAATGACCTTGACTTGCGGATCGCTGGCAAATGCCTCCAGCGCTTCGCACTCTCCAATATCTATCCGGTTGCCAAAATTGATTGCGCGATGTACACCAATACCCCGGTTGGCTAATTGGTCGAGAATCGCCGACATAAAGGCCCCGCTTTGAGAAATTATGGCTATCGAACCCGGTGCCGGCAAACAAATATCATCAAGGGAAAGAAAAAAACTGTTGAACTTATCCGGAGAGCTGAATGTCCCCAGGCAATTGGGTCCTATAATTCGCATCCCAAAATGGCTTGCCGTTTTTTTCAGGCTATTTTGCAGAATCTCTCCCTCAGGCCCCGTTTCGGAAAAACCACCGCTAACCACGATCAGGTGGTAAATACCATGGTCGGCCAAAGGTTCAATCAATTGTTCGACCCGCTCTGCCGAAACAGCGGAAATTGCCAAGTCGATATCATCCGGAAGCTCTCCGATTGACCTCACGGACGAACATGATGCCCATGACACCCCATCAGGGTGTACAGCTATCAACTGCCCCTCATACCCCTGTGCAATCAGGCTATCTACAATTCGCTTGCCCAAATTACCTGGTTTTGAGGATGCCCCAATCACAGCGACCTTTTTTGGAGCAAAGAACTGCTCAAGCACAAGGAAGTTTGAAATAGGAAAACACTCCGCATTCAATGTGGTGGTTTCATTCATAATTTCTCCAATACTCATCAACTCTTTTTTGAATCTGCCGTATGACATCCTCCTGCCTGTGTGGTTCAAACAAGTGTTGGAACCTTTTTTGCCGCTCCAGAAATTTTTCTACTGGCAAACGTTTCCGTGGACGCACGGTATGGGTTACTTCACCTTCAAAATATTCCTTAACTGGGAAAATCCCCGTATCGACAGCCAGCTTGGCAATCAATTGCGCTTCTTTAGGTTCAAAACCCCAGCCTGTTGGGCAAGGAGACATGCAGATAAACATGCGTGGTCCTTTTAACGCCCTTGCACGGGCAAACTTGTTCGACAAGTCAATGGGTTCGCGCGGAGACACCGTTGCAAGATAAGCCGGCTTCTGAGCTTTCCAGATTTCAAACAGGTCTTTTTTATTTATCTCCGTTCCAGCTTCATGCACATATGTACTAGGTGTCGTCTGGGTCGCACTGCCAAATGGGGATGCCGCCGATAACTGAAAACCTGTGTTTCCATAAGCTTCGTTGTCATAGCAGAAGTAGATAAAATCTAACCCTCTATGAATCGCGGCCGAGCTGGCCCCAAACCCGATGTCGTTGGAAGATCCATCACCGGCAACTACAATTACTTGAAGGTTTTCTTTTTCCTCCAGCCCCCGATATCGCATGCGAATGTCCAGAGCATCCCGAACCCCTTGCGCCGCAGGCACCGGGCCTCCCATAGTCGTATAGAGCCAGGAACCTTTTAAAGGCGTAAACGGGTAGACCGAAAGCAGGGTGAAACAACCTGCGGCGTTGCAAATCAAAAAATCGTCACCCAATTCTTTCAACCCCAGCCGCAATCCTTCCAGCCCTCCACATCCAGCACAGAGTCCGGTTCCCGGAGCAATGGCTTCATGGGGGTGAAGATCTTTTATTTTTTTATGACCGCCCGTTGCTACTTTCATTTTAATGCCTCATTGAATTTCGCAATTTGTTGAAGCCGATTAAAACCCTTCACATCCCCTTCGTCATACAAGTAAAGTGGTGTTCCCCTATCCGGTTTATCCAAATGATCAATAATTGCCATAAAATCCTGATCCTCTATGTCCTTTCCTCCTAGTCCGCCGATGACCGACAAGATTTTTTCTGGCCGGTCCTTACGAGAGTAAAGAGACGTGACAATTTCCGGATAGGTGATTCCTCCCATACCCGGAGCCAGATTTTGGTCGATCACGGCAACCTTGGCACACCCTCCAAGCGCGGAGGCTATTGCCTCGCTCGGGAAAGGCCTGAAAAGCCTCAGTTTCAGCAAACCGGCTTTAATCCCTTGTTGGCGAAGTTTTATCACCGCAGATTTTCCTTTTGTAGCGAAAGAATTACTCATCACAAAAACGTATTCCGCATCATCAAGATGAAACGTTTCCAGAGGACCGTAGAACCGTCCAAAATATTTTTTAAAATCCTGGGCCACCTGATTGAAACTTTTTTCAGCATGGCGGGCGGCCAGTTCCTGCTGAAGTTTGAAGCTGGTATAGGTCGCTCCACCAAAAACGGCCGATGCGCGGGCCATGGGTCGAGAAGCCTGAAACACCGGTTGTGTAGCCGTATATAAAGGCAAAAAGTTTCGAACATCCTTTTCATCTGGAATCAATACTGGCTCGCGGGTAAAAGACAAATAAAATCCATCCAGGTTAACCAAAACCGGCAAACAGACCTCTGGGTCCTCAGAGATCCGGTATCCCATCAGGATAAAATCAAACACCTCCTGGCAAGTTTCTGCATGCAGTTGAATCAAACCACAATCCCGGGTACTCATGACATCGTTATGGTCGGGTTCGAGTGTTATCGGGGTAGCCAGAGCCCGGGAAACATTGACTATAACCATTGGCGTTCTCCAACCCGTTATGGTGTAAAGAGATTCCATACCATGCAGAATGCCCTGGCTCGAAGAAGCTGTAAATACCCGAACCCCCGTGGCCCCCGCAGATCCCGCCGCCATGAACATGGAATGTTCGGAGTCCATATTGGTGAATTTTCCTTGCAGAGTTCCATCGGCAAACCATTTCGCCAGGGTTTCAACAATTTCAGTCTGTGGAGTAATAGGGAACGCAGGGACGTACTCCACCCCTGCCATTCTGGCTCCCCACGCCGCCGCTTTGTTTCCCGTCAACATTATTTTCTTTTGCGTTTTCATGGAAACGTTCCCATCTCTCTTACCGTGTGAATAAAATGACCCGGGCATTCCTGGGCGCAGATCAAGCAACCCTTGCAATGGTCATAATCTATTTCCGGCCTGCCGTCCGGAGCTATTCCAATGACCCCATCTGGGCATCGGGCATAGCAAATCAGGCAGTTATTGCATTTTTCGTAATCAATCTCGGGCCTCTCCACCCGCCAGTTCCCCGTTTTTCTCAATGCCATGTTGCCCGGCTCTAAAATAATCGGAGCCCCATCAACAACTGGAAGTTGAGAAGGCAGGACCAGCGATTTTGCGGTTAAAACTTTTTCTTCTTTCCGTAAAATATCCACCGGTTGAAGGGATGCAAAAATTTCACGAGCCAAATCGAGATTTCCTTTCAATGCCGATGAAGAAATTCCGTGTGGGGTCAATTCGTCTTCCACTGCTTGCAGAAGGTCCTGCAAATCAATGTTTCCTAGCAAGCGGGCTCCCACTGCAGAAAGGGCGGAACTGTATACCGTCCTGTTATTAAGATGCTGGAGACAAAGATCGTTCAGGTTGGCCGTAATTAGCGAAAATTTCTGCGATAACGATTCTGGAGTGTGGCTGGAATTAACGAAAATAAGGGTAGTAGGCTCCGCTCCACAAAGGGGAGCAGACTGGGGATCGTTGAGCAAAGTCTCATCCCCAATCAGAATGATATCGGGAGAAGAAATCGGGCCGCGCTCAAGAATAATGTCTTCAGAAATACGAGTGAAAGCGATGACCGGGGCACCTCTTCGTTCTGCCCCGTACAGTGGAAAATCCTGGGCCTGAAAACCGGAATAAAAACCTGCACTGCCTAAAATCTGGCTGGCTGTTTTTATGCCCTGCCCACCGCGACCATGTATGCGTATTCTCCACATTTGGCCCTCGCTTAGTTAAATATATTGATTAACTTCCTATATATTAGACACTCCTTAAAATTAAATATTCCCTATAAATATAAAAGCTTCTGGACAGGATTCACAGCAACTTTATTTATTATCGTTTACTTGTTTCGAATAAATGGCTCGGTAACGGCTTTCCAGTTTTTCTGCCTCGATGTGGCGATCCATTGCATGAAGTAGATGGGCATAATGCTCAAGAATATTCCCGACCAGCGAGCTTTCTTTGCCCAGAGTATCTTCCAGAATACTCAGAGCCTGCTGTAATAAAGTTTCAGCTTCTTTATATTTGCCGCGCTCACGATAGTTTCCTGCCAGATTATTGAGTCCTAAAGCCACATTAGGGTGTGTCGATCCGAATTTAGCCTCCTCAACCGATAGAATCTGTTTGAGTATTTTTTCGGCTTGAACCAATTTGGATTGAATCCGGTAAACTTCGGCTAACTGATAGAGAATGAAAACATGACGAGGGTCCTTGGGAGAAAAAGTTCCTATCAACTCCAGAGCCCGCATAAAATGATTTTCAGCCTGTTCATAGTGGGAATCGTGAAAGGCGGACACACCTTTTTTATTGTGGTCTTCCCAGGTTTCCGGTGTGTTGAAATAGTTATAGAAAAAAAGCAACGAGCCAACTATGGCCACAAAAAGAGCAATTAACTTTGTTTTAGTCATAGCAATAGGCACTGGAGTGAGAATGATGGCTTGATAAGAGAATTAGTAAACCTGGCAGGTTCTGTCAAGATGTTATTATAGAATAGCTCATGCACAGTTCAAGCTGGGGTTCCTTTCATTTTCAACCTTCCAGTAAAGATTTAAGTCCCTCTGAACCAGAGCTAATACCGCTCCCTGAAAAAAAATTAAAACCATTTCCCAAAAAATATAAAAGGGAAGTGTCGGTGCCAGCACCTTTTTTAATCCGCTGAGGATAAAAAGAATCAAGATAACAACCGGGACCGAAAAAGGTTTCGCCAGTTTCTTTTTCAGGAAACCAGAGAACATTTGAAATTGAAAATATAAAAAAGTTGTTTCAATTCCCGCCACAGCCAAATTTAAAGATATATCTATCCCTGGGCTTACCTCTTGAATTTTAAAATAGTTCTGAAAAATCCCATAAAAAAAATAGGGAAGAATCGTAAAGATGAACAATCCCAGTGCGAGCAATTCTGGGTTGAGTTTTAATTTTTTATAACTGGTAAAATCTCGATAATTTCCCAGAAACCAGAAATACAAATAGAGTCCAAACGTCACTTGATAAAAAACCAGGAATAATTTTACAGGCATGCCGGAGAAAGGGACTTTGGGTAGCCCTCTATATTGAGAAATAATTTTTGAGGAAAAAATTTGTCGTATTGATTTTATTTTCCCACTTTTCTTATCGAGAAGGTTGTCTTCTGGAACCAGCTTACCTTTCGACAACAAACAACGAATATCTCTCAAATACAAAGGAACTCTTTGCCTGTGACCTTTCAGAGGAAAATATTGTTTGGCAGAAAATTCAATAACGGTAGCAAGTTTTTCCAGTTCTCTTTTCGCCTTCAAACCCAAATAAATGCCCAAAAAGATGATAGCAAAAATCAGATAAATAGACCATTTGGTGTTGGAAAAAGCCGCTGTATCATAGAGACCATGAAGTATAACCACAACAACCAGCCCATGGATCAGGTGCCTGGCCCGGTTAATACTGAACTTCGCCCGGCCCATAAAATATCCCAGAATGATACCAAAGAAAGCATGACCGGGCACCGCCGTCATCATTCTTACCATTCCCACCTCCTGCCCTTGGGGTAGGACATATATAATATTTTCCACAGTGGCAAACCCGCAACCGATCATACCGCCATAGATGATTCCGTCAAAGGGTTCATTAAATGCTCGATCATCAAAAATGAATGCTTTTAAAAACAGAAATTTGCATAACTCTTCGGCAAGGGCCACGCCGAAAAATGCGTAAAATATAGTCTTGGGCCAGAAAAGAGGAGAATTCTCATTTTGCAAAGCCTGTATGCCTAAAACTTGTTCGGCGACACCTTCAAAATAATAGGTGGGAAAAACCGCAAGGCCACCAAGAAAAAAACTCTTCAGGATGAGCCTGCTCGGCTCCCTATCAAACTTATTAGAATGGTAAATAAAAACAGCTATAGCAATGCCCGGCCCTACAGCAATATAAAGCAATCTTAGCGTTTCCATCCCTGCACTCATAAACCCCTTTCAACGTAAGCCTGTAATATCTTTTCCTCTCAAATCTATAAGTTCTGCCTGAGGGACTTTTGGCAACCCCGGCATTCTCAGTATGTCTCCCGTTAGAGGAATCAGGAACCCGGCTCCTGCGGCAATCAATATCTCACGTACAGTAACCGTAAAATTTTCTGGCCTGCCACGAAGCTTCGGATTATCCGACAAGGAAGCAGGAGTTTTGGCAATACAAACAGGAAGGTTCTGATACCCGAGTTTTTCAATAGACCTGAGATCTCTTTCGGCCTTTGGGGTATATTTTATTTTATCGGCTCCATACATTTTGTTAGCCACCTTCCATATCTTTGTTTTAACATCTTCATTCCAGTCATAAAGCGGACAGAAGGGTTGGATATTTTTTTCTGAATGAAGAATAACTTTCTCGGCCAGATCCATTCCACCCACTCCACCTTCTTCAAAAACATTGCTCACTGCGAATGGAACCTGAAGAATGTTCTCACAATGTTTTCTGACCTCCTCAATCTCCTCCGAAAAATCGCCTTCAAAGCGATTGAGGCAAACTATTGGCGGTTCACAGAACTGTTTAATGTTCTCTACATGCCGGTCCAGATTTGGCAATCCCTTTTGAACAGCTTCCAGATTTAATTTATTGAGGTCAGCCTTATCAACACCCCCGTGGGATTTCAGCGCCCGACAAGTCGCAACTAAAACCACCGCTGAGGTATCCAGCCCGGCACCTTTACATTTGATATCGAAAAACTTTTCCGCACCCAGGTCGAAACCAAACCCTGCTTCCGTGATCGTCCAGTCAGAAAGAGCTAAAGCCATTTTGGTCGCAAGGACCGAATTGCAACCATGAGCAATATTTGCGAAAGGGCCGCCATGAATCAGTGCTGGCACTCCCTCGGTGGTTTGAACCAGATTGGGAAGCAGAGCATCCTTGAGCAAGGCGGCCATCGCACCAGAAGCGTTGAGGGATTTTGCAGTAACTGGTTCTCCCTTGTAGGTAAACGCCAGCAAAATATTCCCCAATCGGCATTTCAAATCTTCATAGGTCTCTGCCAAACACAGGATAGCCATAATTTCAGAAGCGGCAGTGATATCAAATCCGCTTTCGCGGGGAACCCCTTGCATAACCCCTCCGAGCCCAATAACAATATTACGCAAGGCACGATCGTTCATATCCATGACCCGCCGCCAGAGGATGCGTCGCGGGTCTATGTCTGACAACCCCTCATGATAGATTTTATTATCCAGCATCGCTGAAAGCAGGTTGTGGGCGGATGTCACGGCATGAAAGTCACCGGTGAAATGCAAATTGATTTCTTCCCTGGGTATGACCTGGCTCAATCCGCCGCCTGTGGCACCCCCCTTCATACCCAGGCAGGGCCCCAAAGAAGGTTCCCGGAGTGCAAGGCAAACCGATTTATTGAGCCGGGCCATCGCCTGCCCCAGACCAATGGTTGTAGTGGTTTTCCCTTCTCCGGCAGGAGTAGGTGTGATGGCCGATACCAAAATCAGTTTGCCTCTTGCAGGATGCTTTTCCAGAACCTCAAGGCGAACCTTGGCTTTATCAGATCCATAAGGGATAATTTCACCTTCGGTTAGGCCCAGTTTTTTGGCAATTTCGCGGATCGTTTTCATAATAGACAAAGGGGTTTAGACAGTAAGATTCCGCCCGAGTTCCTGTTTTGTTTGTCTTAACGCTTCCTAACCTTAGATCACAATCTGTTCCAAAAATTCCATAATTAACCACCTTATGATAAAACAGATTTTAAAATCCTTTAATTAATAGCATATGCCAATGGAGGGGAATATATTTATTATTGGGGATATCCCTATATATAAAGGATCCACTCTAAAAACCTTATATTGAGAAGAGATATGTTGATAGCACCTATAGATCATAATAAGGAACCGGACCCCGAAAAACATGTGAGCAAGATTAAATCTCCTTACTGGATGCTTCCAACTAATGGGGGGTTGGGTTCGCCTCAAGGTGCCAAGACATCGCACTCCTGTGAAGGCACCATTTTGAGAGTGAGAGATACTCGTTTGATGGAACGCCGCAAAAAACATTCTCCACCAGAACTCTTGGAGCAGGAAAGGCGCGTAAAAGCGAATCGAAAAAGTGATTCCAGATGGAACACGGTGAGCCATCACGTACTCGTCATTGCCCTCGAACGAAAAGCCGGAGAACCCGAACCCTGGAAAACTGGAGATCGTGTTTCAGTGAGTCTCAAACCCTCATCCACTACCGATTTACCGCAAACACCCACCGACATCCAAAAAGATAAATCCCCGTTATTAACCAAAGATGACGAAGATTACGTACTGCATTTAAGCGGAAAGTATCCTAAAGAGTATTAACGCAATAATTATCTAAAACTTTCGGCGTCCAGCTACCTATGTTTAAAATTCTGAAAAAAACCGAGTTAGCCCCACAAGTGTTTCGGTATCTCCTAAACGCACCGGACATTGCCAAAAAAGCACTTCCAGGACAATTCATCATTATTCGTCTGGATGAAATCGGTGAGCGCATCCCGCTCACTATTTCAGATGCCGATCCCATTCAGGGAACACTCACCCTTTACGTTCAGGTGATTGGAAAAACATCCATGGAGATGAGTCGCATGAAGGTTGATGACTTTATCCTGGATGTCGTTGGGCCTTTAGGCAATCCCAGTTTGATCGACCTCTTTGGAACAGTCGTGCTGGTGGGGGGAGGGTTCGGCATCGCCGCTATCCACCCCATTGCCAGCGCCCTGACTCAGGCAGGAAATAAAACTCTATCTATTTTGGGTGCCCGTACGAAAGAGTTGGTAATTCTTGAAAAGGAAATGTCAGTCGCCTCAACAAAAGTTCACGTTGCCACCGATGATGGAACCCATGGCACCAAAGGTTTGGTCACGGATATCCTGCTAAAGCTAATCGAGAAAAAAGAACCCATTGATCGGGTCATCGCCATCGGCCCTCTAATCATGATGAAAGCAGTGGCAGATTTGACACGTCCCCACAAAATTCCGACCCTTGTAAGTATGAACCCCATTATGATTGATGGAACCGGGATGTGCGGAGCCTGCCGGGTAACAGTAGGCGGTAAAATGAAATTCGCTTGTGTGGATGGACCTGAATTCGATGGTCATGAGGTCGATTTTCAAGGTTTGCTCAACCGGATGAATACCTACATTCCTGAAGAAGCTGAAGCCAAGGAAAAATATTTAAAAGAAACCGAAGGCAAATGCCGAATCGCAGAAATAGTTCAAATATATGGATAAATATGAAAAAATACGCTCAACCTTATAAAACACCGCGAACTCATGCTCCGGAGCAAAACCCTGAGAAAAGAAGGAAAAATTTTCAGGAAGTGAGCTTGGGTTATACCCCTGCCATGGCTCAACTTGAAGCCTCGCGTTGCATCCAGTGTAAAAAACCCAAATGCGTAATCGGGTGCCCTGTGCGAGTTGCCATTCCGGATTTCCTTGAGCAAGTAGCCAAAGGCAATTTTTTGGAGGCCGCTCATATTATTAAAGAGTCCAACCCACTACCAGGTGTGACTGGCCGAGTCTGCCCCCAGGAAGACCAATGCGAAAAACATTGCGTGATTGGCATTAAAGGGGAACCGCTTGCCATCGGAAAACTGGAACGTTTCGTTGCCGATTACGAACGCACTCATCAGGATTTGAAACCAATAGAAACGGTACCCTCTACCGGAAAAAAGATTGCCATCATTGGTGCCGGTCCTGCGGGTTTGGCTACTGCGGGCGACCTTGCAAAGTTGGGACATGAAGTCGTCATATTTGAAGCCTTGCATAAACCCGGAGGTGTTTTATTTTACGGCATCCCGGAATTTCGCCTTCCAAAAGAAATCCTGGAAGCTGAATTGGACTACTTGAAACGGCTGGGAGTCGAGATTAAAGTCAATTATGTAATAGGAAAAATCAAATCCCTTGATGAATTGATGAAGGAGGACGGATTCAATGCAATTTTCATCGGCACCGGTGCAGGACTGCCTTATTTTCTCGACATCCCCGGCGAAAATCTTAATGGTGTGTATTCGGCCAATGAATTTTTGACCCGAATCAATTTAATGCACGCCTGGGAATTCCCGGTATTCGACACTCCCATCCATCACCATAAAATCTTTGCCGTAATCGGCGGGGGCAACACCGCGCTGGATGCGGCCCGAACCGCTCTTCGTCTGGCCACCACCGAAAAAGTGATGCTGGTTTACCGGCGTTCGCGAGAGGAGTTGCCGGCCCGGAAGGAAGAAATCGAACATGCGGAGGCAGAGGGAATCGAATTTCATTATCTGGCAAGTCCAATAGATATAAAAGGTACTAACGGTTGGGTCTCCAAGATCGTCTGCGAAAAAATGGAACTGGGTGAACCCGATGCCTCCGGGCGAAAACAGCCCCACTCTCTGCATAACAGTGCGTTCACTTTAACCACTGATTCGGTCATTATTGCTCTCGGCAGTGGAGTTAATCCGTTAATCGCCAAAAGTTCTTCCGATATTAAAACAGATCATCACGGCCACATTGAAGTCGCTGATCCTAATATTAATTTAACATCCCGACCTGGCGTGTTCGCGGGAGGCGATATCGTGACTGGAGCCGCAACGGTTATTTCGGCTATGGAAGCGGGGAAAAAAGCCGCCCAAGGAATTCATCAATACGTAATGAAATTTGAAGTATAGAAACAACCTCAAGTTGTTATGAATCTTTCAAACCCAACTAAACCAGTAGCTCCCCCACTATCTCCGCAAGAGATATGGCACACGGAATCAAAAGCTTCTTTATTTACAAAATTAGAAACCACTCCGAAGGGCCTCTCTAAACAAGAAAGCCAATTGCGCCTTAGAACACATGGAATCAACCAGCTCCCGCAGGCAGAACCACCGCCCTGGTGGCTGATAGCCCTCCGCCAATTTCAAAGCCCTTTCGTTTATATTTTAGCTGTGGCGGGTATCGTATCCCTCACCATTAAAGAATTTATCGATGCGGGTTTCATTTTTGGTGTGCTTTGTTTGAACGCCGTAATCGGAGGAATTCAAGAGTGGAAGGCGGAAAAAAGCGCCCAGGCATTACAGAAACTTCTGCAAGTTCGAGCCACTGTGGAACGCGAAGGAAAGGTATACGAGATCGATGCTGAAGAGGTTGTTCCGGGAGATATCGTCTGGCTGGAATCCGGGAACCGGGTTCCAGCTGACCTTCGCCTTTTAATGACACATGGTTTAGAAGTTGACGAATCACTGCTAACGGGAGAGTCTTTGTCAGTTTTGAAAGACTCGGAGTGGACCGGTGAGTCGTCTGTTCCCGTTGCGGACAGGTTAAGTATGGCTTATGCAGGCTCTATTATAGTCCGTGGACGAGGTCGGGGCATCGTTGTCGCCACTGGCATGGGCACCGAAATCGGATCTCTGGCAAAGGCCATGATGGAAACAGGTCAGGGAAAACCGCCTCTTATTATTCGCATGGAGAAGTTCAGCCAAGCACTGGCCTGGATCGTGATGGTAGCAATTTTTGTGGTGGGCTTTTTAGGAATCTTGTTTCAGGGCTACAGTGTTTTGGACATGTTTATGTTCGGAGTGGCCTTGGCTGTGGCGGTAATTCCTGAAGGCCTGCCGGTCGCATTGACCATCGCCCTTGCGATTGGAACCAAACGAATGGCCGAGCGCGGTGTTATCGTACGCCGCTTGGCCGCTGTAGAGGGACTGGGTAGTTGCACCATGATCGCCAGCGATAAAACGGGGACATTGACCTGCAATGAACTGACGGTGAAAGAAGTCCATCTTTTGAATGGCTCTGTGTTCCAAGTCACCGGACAGGGGTTTGTTCCGGATGGGAAAATATTGGTCGATGGACGAGAAGTGGATTCGCCAGGCGATATAGAGGGTATGGAAGCTTTTATAAGGTCTGCTGTTTTATGTAATGAGGGAGACCTTCACTCTCATGACGAGGAATGGGTACATCGAGGAGATCCAACAGATATAGCACTCCTCAGTCTGGGACGGAAACTTGGAGTGGTCCAAGAAGAATTATTGGAAATATTTCCTCAAATAAACCAAATTCCTTTCGAACCGGAATATCAGTTTTCCGCCTCGTTTCACCAATTACCCACTGGGGATGCCTGCACTTACGTTAAGGGTTCGCCTGAACGAGTCCTTTCAATGTGTAAGGAAAATGAGAAAGACAAGTTTCATCAACGGGCTCTTCAAATAGCGGAGGAAATGGCCGCCAAGGGTTTTCGGGTTCTGGCATTTGCACAGGGTCCCGCATCGAAAAATCTGGATCCACATCATCCCCCTGAAGAACCCACTGAACTTGATTTTTTGGGATTCGCTGGAATGATGGATCCTTTACGGGAAGGAGTACGGGAAGCCGTTGCTTCCTGTCGCGAAGCAGGAATCGACGTTGCAATTATAACCGGCGATCACCCGGTCACAGCTTTCACAATAGCCAGGGACCTTGGCCTGGACATAACCCGGGACCAGGTCATTACAGGGAGCCAGCTTCAAAAAAAATCCCCTGAGGAAATTCAGAAAATCGTAAAAACCGCTCGCGTTTTTGCAAGAGTGGCTCCTCACCAAAAGTTGGACCTGGTTAACGCAATGCGGGCCAACGGCCACTTCGTGGCAGTCACCGGAGACGGCGTTAACGATGCGCCCGCTCTCAGAACGGCTAATATCGGAGCCGCCATGGGGAAATCTGGAACCGATGTAGCTCGTGAAGCCGCTGAATTGGTGATCAGTGATGACAACTTTGCCACCATCGTTGGGGGGGTGGAAAAAGGCCGCATCGCTTATGAAAATATCCGCAAGGTCATTTTCATGTTGATATCCACCGGTGCCGCAGAGGTCGTTGTTGTCACTCTGGCAGTTGCCGCCGGGTTCCCTTTACCCCTGACTCCAGTGCAACTTCTTTGGATGAATCTGGTTACCCAGGGAATTCAGGATGTGTCCATGGGCTTCGAACCCGGTGAAGGGGATGAGTTGAAACGGCGCCCCAGGGATGTTCAAGAACCCATCTTCAACCATCTCATGGTCGAACGTTCCATCATCATTGCACTTTGGATCGGAGTTCTAGCATTTTTTCTTTTTAAAATACTGCTTGAGTCGGGAGTCCCGCTCGAATCCGCCAGAAATGTGTTGCTTCTATTCATAGTTTTGTTCGTTAACGTCCATATGTTCAATTGTCGATCAGAAACCAAATCTGCCTTCCAAACGCCCCTGATGCAAAATCCGGTTTTGTTGTTTGGCGTTCTGGGAGCATTTCTCAGTCATGTTCTGGCGATGTATTTGCCTGCGGGCCAACTGATTTTAAAAACTCAACCTGTTGATGGAAAAACCTGGCTATTAGTAGCAGGCCTTGCATCAACCAGTATCCTGCTAATGGAATGGCACAAAAAATGGTGGAACAAGCGCCAGGTTAAAAAAGAATTGAAATAGCGCACAACCGGAAAAATATCATTCAGGGATTCTAAAAGGAGAAGACTCATGCCGGACAATTTGATTAAAACCTATATGAACTCACCCGTATTAAGTGTTGATGCAGAAAAAACCATTCAGGAAGCAGGCGAGTTCATGCTGAAAAACGAAGTCAGATCACTTCTCGTAAAAGATCAAAGCGAATACGTGGGCATAGTCACTAAAACAGACTTTATATTACGAGTCTATATCAATGAAACTATGGATCCCGAAAAAGATGTAGTTTTAGAAATCATGTCCAAACCTATTTTATCTGTAGACCTTGATAGCACCATGGAAGAAGCCCGGAAATACATGCAGAAAAACAAAATTGGGCACATTGGGGTAACGGAGAATGGAAAAATCATAGGCATATTATCTAAAGAAAACTTATTAACTTATTTTGGCAAACTTACTTAAAATCAGATTCGAAACCTTGTTAATGGCAGAATTTGATTTATATTTTATTTAGTAATCGATCTAATGTCTTCACAATGCGGCTGGAATTCTAACTCGCTAAAATTTAAGGTGTCTAAATGAAAGCCTTGGTACTCGATACCCCTAATGAGCAGTGGGACACCACAACGGGAATGAATCTTGCGGAGGTGCCCGAACCGGAACTCGATGAAGCTCGATGCTCTGCTGACTCCAACAAATGCATTATCAAACCTCTATATACCGGGTTTTGCGGTTCCGATAAAAGCATCTGGTTTCGCCATGCGTTCAAGGAAATGCTTCTCGACTCACGGGACCGGGAAGGCAAAGCATACAGAATTTGCGGACATGAACTTTTAGGGGAAATTGTTGAAGCAGGATCTTATTCTCAAAACCATTACGGTTACAAGCCGGGTGATATCGTTTCGACAGAATCACACATCTTTTGTGGGGTTTGTCATCAGTGCAAAATTGGCGATGCCCACGTTTGCTCAGACCATCTTATTATAGGAATCTCTACAGACGGCTGTTTTGCCGAGAAAGTTAAACTACCAGCAAAGGAATTATGGAGAACCGATCTGGATAAAATTCGTCCCGAGGTCGCCGCCATACAGGAACCTCTCGGTAACGCGGTGCATGCCTGCAGTCGGGTAGACCTTCGCGGGAAAACCGTGGCTGTGTTCGGGTGCGGAACAATAGGACTCTTCACCATTCTTGTCGCCCGAGCAATGGGAGCCTCAACCATCATTGGTGTAGACCCAGGAAAATCCAATCTTAAAATGGCGGAAGACCTTGGGGTGGACGCCACATTACGGGTCTCCACCGATCCCACAAAAATCTCCGGGACGGCCCCTGACCATGAAATTGCCGATAAAATTCGACAACAATGCTTTAACGAAGGGGTTGATGTGGCCTTTGAAATGTCTGGAAGCAATCAGGCCTTGAACACTGCCATCGCTTCCACCCGAGCCGGGGGAGATATAATTCTATTCGGCCTTTCCTCAGGCGACTACACCTTGACGGATTTTCAAAATATTATTCTATTCGGAAAATCCATGCACAGCGTTGTCGGTCGAAAGGTTTTTCAGACCTGGTACATTGCCAGTAACCTGCTTATGTCCAGAGGCCATTCTCTGCAAGATAAAATTTATGATGTCATTTTGAACCGGGGAGAAGACACAATTTTTCCATTCAAGGATTTCGATAAAACAAATTTTGAAAAAGCCATCACCTCACACCCCAAAATAGTCTTAAAATATGACTGATAAGAATTCAGACAACTTTTACGCACACCTTCAAGCTGAGTTGGAAACAATTCATGAGGCGGGTCTGTATAAGGAAGAACGTGTACTGTTTTCGCCTCAAGGGGTACACCTTTCCACAGCCCAGGGGAAAAGGGTTTTAAATTTCTGCGCCAACAATTATCTCGGATTGGCTAACCATCCTGAAATTCTAGATGCCGCAAGCCAGGCTCTGGAGCAATATGGATACGGCATGGCTTCCGTGCGGTTCATTTGTGGAACCCAGGAAATTCACAAGCAACTCGAGCAAAAGATTTCCCAATTCCTGCAAACCGAAGACACCATTCTCTATTCCTCATGTTTCGATGCCAACTGCGGACTGTTTGAAACATTGCTAACGGAAAAGGATGCAGTGCTCAGTGATCGACTGAACCATGCCAGCATCATTGATGGGATACGCCTTTGCAAGGCCAACCGGTTTCGATACAACCATGCCGATATGGAACACTTGGAAACCCAATTAAAAAGGGCACAAAAATATCAACACCGGATCATTGCCACTGATGGAGTTTTCAGTATGGACGGCGATGTCGCTCCACTAGAAGAAATTTGCGATCTTGCGGATCGTTATGACTCTATAGTTATGGTTGATGACTCACATGCCACCGGGTTTTTCGGCAATACGGGTCGTGGAAGTGTTGAATATCGTAATGTCCTGGGACGCGTAGATATTATCACTTCAACTTTTGGCAAAGCTCTAGGAGGGGCCTCAGGCGGATTCACCACCGGACGCAAAGAAGTCATCGACCTTTTGCGCCAGAGATCAAGACCTTATCTGTTTTCCAACAGCCTGTCGCCAGTCATTACAGCTACTACTCTTAAAGCCATAGAACTCATTTCAAATTCGCTTGTTTTAATAAATAAACTTCGGGGGAACGTAAAATACTTCCGGGGCGCAATTTCTGAAGCAGGTTTCGAAATCAGAACTGGCGACCACCCTATCATTCCCATCATGATCGGCGATGCGACAGCCGCAAAAAATATGGCCGATGATCTTCTGGAAGAAGGCATCTACGTCGTTGGCTTCAGCTATCCGGTAGTCCCCAAAGGCACTGCTCGTATTCGCATTCAGATTTCGGCCGCCCACGAAAATGCGGAACTCGATCAGGCAGTCTCGGCATTCAAAAAAGTAAAAGCGGCAATCACTGAAAGAACAATTTAAAATCACTCCCATTTCTTCGTCAAAATCAAGCTTTATAGTTGCAATGGATATTATGGCGGTCCACCAAAGTTTAAAATGCTCCTGACCATGATTCGCACCTGACTAATCAATAAACAAGATGTATAATGAAATTCATCCAAAAAAACTACAGAACAACCACAATGGTCAATAGAATGATGTCCATATGGTTTATTGATATACTGTTAAGGAAGAATCTTCCAAAATTTGACTATGGATAAATTATGTTTTATGGGTTTGGGCACCGCCAACGCAAATTACTTGAGAAGTTGTTAATCAAGAAAAATGGCCTCACCATTGACGACCTTGCCAAAGAGCTTGGTATAACCCGAAATGCAGTACAGCAACATACATTAGCCCTTGAAAAGGGAGGTTATATTGAAATAGGAGAATTGACGGCAACGGGCGGTCGCCCTGGCCGGATATATGTTTTGAGCAAAAAAGGTATCGACCTTTTCCCCAAACAGTATTCCTGGTTTTCGGAATTGCTTTTGCATTCTTTAAAATCTCAATTGGGAAGCAACGGGTTGGAAACAAAAATGCGCGAGATTGGAAATAACCTCGCACAAAGCCTGAAACCCAAATTAAGGGGTTTGAGTTTGCCCGAAAAAATTAATGCAGTTTCCCAAATAATGCAAGATCTAGGCTTTGAAACAGAAGTAAAAGAAGAGAATGGTGAAAAACACCCTTTCATAAACGCTCATAACTGTATCTATCACAACCTTGCCAAAGAATTTGAAGAAGTCTGCCAGCTAGACCGTTCTTTGTTGGAATCGCTATTGGATAGTGAAATTAACCATGAAGAATGTATTGTTCGGGGGGGTGAGGTATGTAAATTTAAAATTAAAGAACAGTAGCCTCAACCCAGCGAAATTCAATATTTGATCCATTTTGAATTTATTCCTTTTTTCTGTCCATATTACTTCTCTTAAACTAATTTCCCACCAAGCGAACAAAAGATTAATTTGACGGTTCTACCAGCCTCTTATTTGTTTTTCTGGGCAATAATTTTTGCTTCCATACTTGGATGAAGTATACAAGCATACGATGTTGAAGTTTTGATTTGCAGGGTAAATGAATCATTTGGTAATAAATCCTTAGACCTCCATTTTTTCAATGTCCCTTCAACAATTTGATGAGGGACGATATCTTTGTTTTCCCACCTCACATAATCTCCCGAACGAACCAAAAGAATTTTCGGCCGGAATTGGAACTTTTTAATTTCAATTACATGAGTTATGGGTTGCGTTTTAATTCTAAGCGCCGGTAATGGTTTCGAGCAGGACAACGAAAAAATTGTGCAGAGGGCAAGGGCAAACCCTATGAAACCCGGATTTACCCTTGCAACCTTAGAAAGTTTACCCATCGCTAAATGCTAGCCTGAATATTCTTACAATGGGCGAGGTGAGCGTCAAACGCTGGCAGAACAGAGACCAGCAGATCCTTTAGCTCCTGATTGTCCGCGTCTGGAATAAGTTGAGTTTTAATAACATCAATGACTGTCTCATGATAAGCCGCTTCGTGGCTAATATAAACCTTGTCAAATTCCTTCCCAGTTAGGTTTTTCAATCTCGCCTCGTGCTCGGTCGATTGCTTAACCAAAGTGTGAACTAAATCATTATTCCGGGGAGTTACTCCGAGACGTGTAACCAACTTAACTGCAGAATCCAAAACGGATTGGTGATCTGTTACCATTCTCTGAGCAAATTCCCTGACTTGCTGATTATCTGATCGATCCAACGCTATTTTGCC
>JABIXH010000072.1 GCA_018664975.1 Nitrospina sp.
CTACCTCATTCTGGATAATGAAAATAACACGCGCAATGTGCTTACCTGATATATCACTCCGAACTTCAAAAAGTCCGCGCCCCAATGGTCTGCTATAGGGCATTCCAATCGGCCAGCCAAACTCACTTTCTGGATATCCTTGCCAACTGTTTTTCGGTCTTCAACGCTCAGCTTCAATAGCCAATCCCTTACAGGTTCGGCTCCATTCAAGGTTTTATAAAAATGAGCAATGATTTTCTTTTTGGGTCTTGACATGATTGATCGTGCCATATGTGACACATTCTGTCAAGTTTTAAAGAGGTCGTTTGGATCGGACTGGAAAATTAGTTCAAGAATCAGTAGATCTCCGGTTCGATCGCGCTACTCGTAGGTCCGCAACCCAAAGCGGACATCAATTGGTAAATGAAGATATAATGGATCTCAATATGGCTAACAATTGGAATATTCCAGAGTGGTTAGAAAAAGAAGTAAGAGAAAGAGATAAAAATTGTGTCTATTGCCGTGTTGAGTTTACGCCCTCAAAAATATCAAAAAAAACAGCAGCTAGCTGGGAGCACATAATTAACGATGCTAAAATCGTTACTAGAGAGAACATTTCGCTCTGTTGTTGTGGTTGTAATGCAAGCAAAGGACAAAAACAACTTTCTAATTGGTTGCAATCTAAATACTGTAAAGATCATGGTATAAATTTAAAAACAGTTGCACCAATAATCAAACAAGCAATTGCTAATGGTCAATAAACATCGTTAGTTTTATATAATTTGGCTGATAAGCGTCCGCGATATCTAATTTTCAAGTCTCGTATCATTAACCAGCTTAACCAACTAAAACACTATGAATTTACCAAAATATCACGAAACATTTATACCAATTCTTGAAGTCTTGAGTAGCGGAGAAGTACTTCACTACAATGAATTACGGAAGCGTGTTCGTGATAAATATTATTATGATTTGCCAGAAGAACTATTGAATGAAAAAACAAAAAGTGGAGACCTTTTGATTTTAAATCGTATCGGCTGGGGGAAAGCATATTTAAAAGTGGGAAAGTTTGTTCAACAACCTGAACGTGCCATGATTAAAATCACAGAAAAAGGAAAAGATGCTTTGGGAAAAGGGGCTTTAACTCTTAAAGATCTTCAAAATGATTCTGATTACATAGCACATCAGGAATCAAAAAAAAGTGAGAAAGAAACTGTGGGCGAAGAGATTAATATACAGAATGCCTCCCCTCAAGACTTAATTGACTCTGGGTTTTCTAAGATTGAAACACAAGTCAAAAATGAATTATTAGACAAGTTAAAAGAAATCGACCCTTATTATTTTGAAAAGGTAATTCTAATTCTTCTCAAAAAAATGGGATATGGTGATTTTATTGAAACTAAAAAATCTTTTGATGGTGGAATTGATGGAATCATAAATGAAGATAAATTAGGGCTTGAAAAAATCTACACTCAAGCAAAACGCTACAATGAAAATAAAGTTCGTGAAACAGATATCCGTAATTTTATCGGAGCAATGAGTGGTGATACAAGCAAGGGTGTATTTATAACAACTTCAACCTTTGATGATTCTGCTGTTAAAAAAGCCCGGGAAGCTCATCACACAATAATTCTCATTGACGGAATTAAACTTGTAGACTTAATGCACCAGTACGGAGTTGGCGTGCAAGTTCGTAATACTTACGAAGTCAAAGAAGTTGATGAAGACTTTTTTGAGGAGAGTTGACTTTTACCAAGTATTTAAACGTCATCTAAAAATGGACTATATGGGATGAAAAGTTAAGGGAAACTTTCTGCTAAACTTTCCTCAGCCGAATGCAGACATGCCTGTTTCCGACCCAAAGCGGTCATTGAAACCTTTCCGAATTTAACTTCTATCTCTTAACTTAATAAATTCATCGACCCTGCGAATTTCATTGGTATTTAAATAGTGCTCATAATCCTCCACCCATCCGTCCACCGCTTCATCTTGGACCGAGTGGCGGGACAAGACAGAACGTATCTGATTGGGGCTTGGCATTTCCCATTTGCCAAAATCCTCTAACTCTTTCAACTCTTTATGGGCCTGTTTTCTATTTTCAGAAGCATTGGGGTTTACTGTGTGCGGGGACGTTCTTTCTTCGACAAGTTGTTTTATAAAATTACAATAATAAATATTCATCACCTTTTTCCAGTCCCTTTCGGCCCACGCAACCTGTTCTTCGCTGCAACCTATCTCTCTGAGATTTGAAATAATATTATTGTGGATTTCAAGTCTCCTGTCTGTACGCATGCCGCCCATCATGCTGCCCGCCCCCAAATCGGTTAAGGTGGAATGTGCGTTCACAGTTGCCGATTCTCTCAACTGCTGGAGGACCTTTTCAGCCTCTTCGATCTTTTCTTTCATCTTTGCTTTGACAGGCCCTAGCGATAACTCTGAAATTTCGTCCAACTTGGAAACAAAGGCTATAAACGCACCACAGAGAGCCGCGACCCAACTGGTGGAGGCGTCTTTGAAACAGATTCCAATAATTACTGGGGCTACAAGGGTAAAAATTACCCCAATCCAAAATAATGCTTTCAAATAATTACCTCAAATAAATTTTATTTTTCTCTTCTTCCTAATTGTATCAAAGTGCGGGGCTATAATACTTTCTATACTTAAAAATAAAGGGATCAAATCGCTGATCGAATGCAACAACGGGTCACCCATCTGGATCAAGGCTTATGGAAAGAAACAGAGCTTAAATGAACGTCCGCTTTTGGCGGCGGTCTCAACCGGTCGATGCAACACATGCGTTAAATCGGACCAAGTTACTATGATAAAATTATGATAGAAATTTCCCACAAGGGCAGAATTCACCGAATAGGTGGAATTTATAGAACGCCTGAAACTATCTGAAAATAAAGCAGATAAGAGAAACCAGCCTGTTTTCAAAGCCTTCCTCAAAACGCCAATTTGTAATTCGTAATCAGTAGATCGGCGGTTCAATTTCGCCCGCTGGCTCCATATAAAATAACGGTCTACAGGATAGCTCTGTAGGCCGTTTTTGTTTTGGGTAACATTTGAGCAGTTTCCCATCCAAATCCTTAGTCATTTTCCCCTCGATCTAATTGCCCGGTAGAATTCAATAGAAGAGCAACAGGAACTGGCTGTAAGTATAGTAGTTTAAAAGGTTTGTTTGGAAATGCGGTGTTCTTTTGTTCTCTATAAGACCGTGTGAGGGAGAGGTATACACAGTCGACATTTTCTTCGAAAACCTTACCACTTTCCAAAACTAAACTTTCCCAGACCAAACTCTCGCTTTCTATGCAGTCTGAAGGAAAATCTCAGCCGTTTGCTCAAACTCCTTTTCCATAAGTATCCTAATTGTAGAAAGATAAGTGTCATCTGGCAGGTCGATATACTTCAAGGCATCTTCATTTAAGTGGGGGTGGGTGGGACTCACTTCTGTATTATGCCCTAATTTCAGGGAATGAAAATCATCGGCTAGAACATCTGCTATATGAACCACCGATGCTTCGAGAGAAAACTGAGTTGCGTTGGCTGGATTATGGTGAAATTTAACAGCCTCTTCAAAGACTTTGGGAAGTTCCCAAGTTTTTAGGAGGAACCCTCCTACATCTGCATGATTGAAACCCATTTCTTCGATTTCTGCTTTATGAAAGGTTTCCTTGTTGGACTTGCTTCGAAGAGCAGTATTCAAGAATAAAGATGGAAGTTTATTACAAATCACAATAAGGCCAATATCATGAAGTAAACCCGCCACAAAAAATCGTTCCGGGTTAGATTCTCTCTTTTGAGAAGCTATAATCCGTGCAGACAATCCACAGGCAATACTGTGTTTCCAAAACGATCTCATATCTATCAAGCTTTGTGGGATGTCCTTGAATTGAGCCATCACAACAGTGGAAATCACAAGATCGTTCAGTTGTTCCCTTCCAATAATACCAACGGCATGAGAAATGGTTTCTACTTTTGAGGGGAATCCAAAAAAGGCACTATTTACGATTTTTAAAAGGCGGGCGGTTAGTCCGGGATCATTGCCGATTATTTCACCAATTTCTTCGAATGAACTTTCTGGATCGTCGATGGCTTCTTTAAATTGATAAAATACCTCCGGCAAAGAAGGAATTTTCGTATCGTCTTGAAATAACTCCTGAATATCCATGTAACACCTCCCCGATGTTATGTTGATAGACCCCTACCGCAAAGAAGAAACCAAAATGTAAAAAGCTACCAATAGTCCTTATAATTAGAGCAGTTAAAAGAAATATCTGAAATCCAATATTGTATCATAGGAAGAGTTTTGTGATACATTTTTAAGCAGAGAAGAAATCACTGCCTCTATGATAGGCAATTTTTTATCTTCTGTAATTAATAACGAATCCCTCAATTGGCATATAGGCAGGAGGACGTAATGGATAAAATCCAATCTTATATGAATAATAAGCTATCTATTATTTCATCCGAGGCGTCTGCCGAAGAAGCGGCCAATAAAATGTTGGAGGATTTAGTTCATTCGTTGATCGTGGTGGAGGACGATAAGCATATTGGGATAGTGACTGATGTCGATATGACTCGGAAAGTAGTTGCTCCGGGATTAGACCCAAAAGAAACCAAGGTTACATCAATCATGGAAAGCCCTTTAATAACTTTAGACGCATCACTACCTATGGATGAGGCTCTTCTATCAATGAGAAGGCACCATATTCGCCATATCGTGGCAACAGTGGATGGTCAGGTAACCGGGGTTCTATCCATTCATGATTTCGCTCATTATCATAGCCTAAATATTACTGATCCAGTTTCTGAGTTTTGGAGTAATAGTGAGGTTTTATTAGATGAGCATACGTTTAAATATGCCGTGGACAAATTGCTGTCCTCGATAGCAGACAAGCTGGGCGATTCATCCAAAACAGGAAAAGCCATAAAGGATAAAGAACCACTACCAACAATCTCTCAATATGCAATAGATGAGGGGTTAAATGACTTTTCCTACATCCTCAGGCTGGCAACAGAAACGGAATGACGAAGCACAGATTATTGGTTTGGGAATAACTTGCATTTACCAATATCCCAATAGAAATATATTATGTCTTGGTGTTGGTTATTATTTTTTATGTCGAGCTAAACTTTCCGAGCTTTTTGCCGAGGAGCATCTTATAAGGGTTTGCGGCCATTAATAATGAAAGGCGTTACAAATGGACTCCGTTGACCCGGTTAGCCCTTCTGCAGAAAAAGTTCAGCCCTCCCAACCTTCTTTGACCAAAAGAGGAATGGAGTTGCTGGAAAAGAACAGTAAACCTTCATCAGAAGCGGAAAATACTGCAACCCCAGAAACCGACACTCCCCCACCAACTTCCCTGGGAAACTCTGTAGATGTGACGGCATAGATTCTCTCCACTAGAATTAATCATTCCTTCCCACGCTCATCCATCCATTTTATAGCCATTTCATGTGTTTGAACATTTAGCTCGGTATCGCCGATCCACATCAAACATAGAAATTTTCTTGATAACTTGTCTAATCCCAAACTACTCCAATTTCGGGGGTTGCTTAATCACTGACTAGGCATTACATTCTCATAGAAAAAGTATCCCTTCTTCAAAACATTAATCTGCACCGCAGGTTATGCACTTCATAAAAGCAAGAGGTCGCTATTTTTAAATTTGAAATCTGCTTTTGAGGTAAAGAAATGCCATTTATAGGTAGAGTCACATCCCCTGCGCCGACTTTAGACCATCAAGCTAATTCATTCGATGCCACCGAGGAGCTTATTCTTCTTGGGCAAGATCATGCTTTTGTGAAAAAGGATGACCGGATCATAGGTATTGTTTGTCTGGATAACCTGCTGGAAGAGTATAAATCTGGTGATATTTCTGAAACTAACGTGGCGGAATTTGTGGAACCTCTATTTTTCTTTAAAAAGAGTACGAACTTCGATCAAAAGCTGTGGAACTGATGTTGGCAAACGATATTGAGCATATCGCTGTAACTAACAAAGCCGGAAATTTGGTGGGTATTGCTTCGCTCGAAAAATTAAAAAATGAATCCTAATATAATGATTATCCTCTCAATCTCTCCAACCCCATCTTATAAAACATCCCAGCCTCTTTAATCATCCTGCCCAATATCAAATCGTCCATGTCATCAGGCGGGATGCTATGAGGATTAATACACACGCCCTCATACTGCCCTGGCTTCGTTTCAGTCAGCTTGAAGGTGATGCCGTTGATTGAGGTTGCTGTTTGCTCTTTGAGGTTTATTTTCCAAGTGGACATTATTTTTCGCTTACTTCTTTTGATGTTTCTCCATCCACTTGACCTACCCCAAACCTGATCAAGCTGCTATGATAAATATATGATAGAAATTTCCTATCACGGCAGAAACCTTGGAATTACCAGAACTAACAGAACAGTTGCAAAGGCTTTAAAGTAAAGGTGATATGGAAAACCGGCCTGGAATCAAAGTTTTATAGAAACACCCAAAATCAGATTTGGGAGCAGGGGGTCGGAGGTTCAAATCCTCTCGCCCCGACCAGTAAAGAAAGGACTTGCCGTTTACGGTGAGTCCTTTTTTTTATCTCCTATGATAGAAATTTCCCACCAAGGAAAAAAGCTTGGAACTGGCAGAACCCACAGAACAGTTGAAAAGGCTTTAAATTAAAGATGCTATGGAAAAACGGCCTGGAATAAAAGTTTTATAAAAATTCCCAAATTCAGATTTTGAGGAAGGCGCAGGGTTAATGAACTTTCGCAATTGCTTTCTTAAAGAGAAATGTATCTGAGTTTTCATCGACTTGAACTTCTATTCGGTCACCCTCAGAAAATTCGCCTTCCAGAATCTTAAGGGAAAGGGGGTCCTGTATGTATTTTTGTAATGCTCGTTTCAAAGGCCTCGCACCAAATACAGGATCGTATCCTTTTTGCGAAAGCACCTCCTTAATCTTGTCACTCAACACAATTGACATATTCTTTTCGGCCAGACGTGCCTGGAGACCCTTCATTTGAACATCCACAATATCCAGAATTTGCCTCTGCGTCAGATTACGAAATAGGACGATATCATCAATTCGGTTTAAAAATTCTGGGCGGAAATGGTTTCGTAACTCCTGTCTGACCATTTCCTGAATTTTCTCGTACTGGTTTTCCCAGACTTCTTTGGCCTGTCCTTCAGATTCTTTTAGAGCCGCTTCTAATCCAGTTTCTTCAATATACTTGCTACCAATATTGGAGGTCATTAGCAACACCGTATTGCGAAAATCCACGGTTTTTCCCTGGCCATCGGTCAACCGTCCTTCATCGAGAATCTGCAGAAAAATATTAAAAACATCATTATGCGCCTTTTCGATCTCGTCAAACAACACCACGCTGTAGGGCTTACGCCGGACATGCTCAGTCAGATATCCACCTTCCTCATAGCCCACATAACCAGGAGGTGCGCCAATGAGACGCGCTACTGAATGTTTCTCCATATACTCAGACATGTCGATCCGGATCATGGACTGCTCATCGTCAAACAAAAACTCTGCGAGAGACCTGGCCAACTGGGTTTTACCGACCCCGGTCGGACCCAGAAACATGAAGCTACCTATAGGGCGTGACGGGTCCTGCAACCCGGCCCGAGCCCGTCTGATCGAATTAGAAACCAGACGCACGGCGTCATCCTGCCCCACCACTTTCTGGTGTAGAGCCTCCTCCATCTTGAGTAACCGCTGTTTTTCGGATTCCATCATGCGTTCGACTGGAATCCCCGTCCAGCGAGAAACGATACGACTGATATCCTCCTCACCTACCTCCTCATTAAGAATCTTATGTTCGTCCGGGTCACCAGTCTGAGCTTGCTCCAATCCTTCCAGTTCACGGGTTAATCGAGGAAGCGTACTAAACTTCAACTCTGCCGCCTGCTCAAGACGTCCTTCTCGTTCAGCCGACTCGAATTCATGAGTGACAGATTCCACTTGTTCTTTCAGGGAACGCTTTTCTGCGATGATTTTTTTCTCGCTTTGCCACTGCTCCCTCATGACAGAACATTTTTCTTGAATAACGTTAAGGTCTTCCCCTATTTTTTCTAAACGTTTCCTAGATTCCACATCGTTTTCTTTTTTCAATGCTTCGCGCTCGATTTCCAACTGGATGATTTTTCGCTGAAACTCGTCAATCTCAGCAGGCATAGAATCGATCTGCATTCTAAGACTGGATGCGGCTTCATCGATGAGGTCAATAGCTTTATCCGGTAAAAATCGGTCAGAGATATAACGGTGCGACAAGCGTGCGGCGGCAAGAATAGCAGAATCCTGGATTCGCACTCCATGATGCACTTCATATTTACCCTTTAAGCCACGTAAAATGGAGATAGTATCTTCCACCGTTGGCTCACCTACCGGAACCGGTTGGAACCGGCGCTCCAGTGCCGCGTCTTTTTCGATATATTTACGAAATTCGTTCAGGGTAGTGGCACCTACGCAATGCAATTCTC
>JABIXH010000276.1 GCA_018664975.1 Nitrospina sp.
ATTCTGATTTTTGGTTTTTTTTCCCTGTTCATTATTATTGTTCCCTGGTTCAACTGGGCACGGAATCCGGATTGGGAAGCGGTAGCTATCGATAATCTGCTTATGGGCCTGGTAGGTGCCGCGATTGCTTATGGAATATATATGGGATCAAAAACCATGTAGACAAATATGAACTATCTCTGCCTATGTCTCAAACCGCTTAATCCTGAAGAGGATTAAATAAAATATTGCAAGGCTGATCATTGTTCCCAGGCAACCCAGGACTATTTCTTCAATATAGAACGTCACGCCGAGATTAAAGATGAGTACTCCAAAGTATAATCCTGGCCCAAGTAGAGCTGAGGGTTGATAAATAGGATTGAAAGGAATTTTTGCATCCAGCCAGCGGTCCAGAAGGGCAAAACATGACAATACCAGCCCAGCCACAAAAATCCAGCCAGCGAAATTAGTCAGAGGGATGTGGAAATACTCCCCTTCTTCCTTATAAAAATATATTTTTCCGAGAAACCAGCGGTCCCCTAAAAAGGCGGCTGGATCAATAATAACATCCATCATCATACACAAGACAGCCGCCGAGGCAATGACTCGAACAGAATGCTTTAGGGGCCGAATGTTGCCGAGTTGAATATCCCACCCATTTTTAACAAGAGGAGCCCAGAGCAAAAGGCTCACCGTATAACTGACATAAATTAAAAATGAAAAGGAAAGGGAATCCATGAACGGCACGTTGCTAATCCATAATTCCTGATCGCGGGTGGTTTCAATATAGGTATAATATCCAAATGGAAATCCGTTTCGAGTTGAAGAATATTCACAGAGAAAAGCAATCAGATAAGCCAATACCGTAAATAGCAGGGACCGAACCACGCCCATATTTAAAATCGCCACGATTAGGTAAAAGGCGAGAAATACAAACACATAGGGTCTAAGGAGAACGGTGCCCCATAAAAGAGAAATAATTTCCATTAGTGAGCTCTGTCAGGGTTTTCCTTAAACCATTGCACCGCCTGCTTCAGGGCGTTATCGACCGGGTTTTGTGGCAGGCCCAGTTCCCGGATTGCTTTCGAAGGATCAAAATACATAAAATATTTTGCCATTTTCACACCTGCAAGGGGAACTGCGGGGGGCTGGTGGGTAATATTATTAGAAGCCCACTCACAGGCCAGTCCGGCACCATAGGCGACCCAGTAGGGCATTTTTATCCGAGGCGCTTTGAGACCTGTCAGAGTTTCAAGAGTCATAAGAATTTCTTTAAGAGACATATTTTTATTGCCGAGGATATATCTTTCACCAAGTCGACCTTTTTCTTCTGCCAGAACATGTCCACGAGCGCAATCGTCAACGTCAATCAGGTTGAGGCCCGTATCGATGTATGCGGGCATTTTCCGGTTCAGGAAGTCTAGAATAATTTTTCCTGTCGGCGTGGGTTTGATGTCACGAGGACCAACAGGGGTGCTCGGATTCACAATAACTATGGGAAGTCCCCGATCAAACATTTCAAGGGCAACCTGCTCTGCTTCATACTTGGAAAGTTTGTAGTCATTGCAAAGCGTGGCGGGGTTCATAGGTTGATCTTCATTTGCGGAGCCGCCATCTTCGGAGAGTCCTATACAACCCACCGTACTGGTGTATACGACTTTCTTAACGCCCATTTCCAAAGCGGTTTCAAGAATGTTGCGGGTTCCTTGAACATTGATGTCATAGATCAGTTTTTTGTCCCGGCTCCAAAGGCTGTAATAGGCCGCTGTGTGGTAGAGAATTTTGCACCCTGTTAAGGCAGACTTTAAAGATTCCCGGTCTCTCAAATCGCCATGCGTTACCTCGCAATCGAGGTCATCAATATTGCGCGTGTCTGAGTTTTTGCGTATCAGGAGTTTTGGGGTGCGTCCAATTTTCAGTAATTCCCGCGCCAGGGCTGAACCCAGAAACCCGGTTGCACCTGTAACCAAAGTGGTCATGTTATTCCAGCATGTTGGTAGGAATTAGAGAGAGTTCCCGTCCCATAAATTATCAAATGAGTGTAACCAGATCAATTAAATGAAGACCTTGATTTCAGCTTTATTCCCCAAATCCTCTACGTATTTAGTAAAAAGATCCCGGGTTTTTTTCTTCAGCAGAAGGTTCATGATATCCGTTTTAGTTTCAGCAAACGGAATCAACTGACTGGGAATAATTTCGTCAAGTTTGAGGATGTGATATCCATACTGACTTTGAATAATACCACTGGTTTCCCCTTCTTTGAGTTTTAGCATTTCCTTGCCGATTTCAGGGATGGTGCTGTCGGGGTGAAGGTCACCCAAAAAACCACCCTGTTCTCGAGAGGCATCGTCTTCAGAAAAACGTTTTGCCAATTCTGAAAAATTCTCTCCGGCTTTCACTTTCTTGAGGATGGATTTTATTTTATCTTTGGCTTCTTCATTGATCATCTTTGTAAGGCGTTTGGCTTTCTTTTGGCTGGCCTCATCCTCAGCTTCCCCCGAAGGCTTGATAGTTGCTAAATGGATGTGGTTCAGTCGGTACAAAACAGGTTTGGTGAAGCGGGATTTGTTTTCGTCGTAATATTTTTGGGTTTCCTCATCGCTGACATTTACCTTTGGAGCGATTTCTCGACGCATCAATTCATCCTCCAGCAAGGTCCGGCGTATTTTATTTTTCAGGGCCGCAAAACTCATATGTTGAAAAGCCAGGGCCGTAAGAAAGCTCTCATGGCTGGGAAACTGATCCTCTATGCTTTTGATCTGCGATTCTATATTTTCCTCAGTAATGGTGATTCCCAGTGACCGGGCCTTTTGTACCACTAATTCATGGCCTACTATTTCTTTGAGCAATTCACGGCCGATGGTGGGTTCGTCACCAGGCTTGATCTCTCTTCCCATTTGCTGGGATCGAATTCTAAAGGCAAATAATTCCCGTTCCAGGACTTTGGAAGTTAAAGGGACTCCGTTTACCCTGGCGACTACTGTGGGAACAGGTTTCCCATTCAGGGTAAAAGGCTTTTCTTTTGCGATCAGCACTGAAGGAAAGATAAGGAAATGAAGAAAAAATAAAAAAATAAGAGTTATGCGAATCATAGGATTTTATGTGCGATGGTTACGAAATTAATTAACCTGGATTAGAAGCTTGCTAAATTTGAGGTAGGGTTATTATACCTTGATCGTTGCAGGTGATAAAGAGTGGGTTGAGAAACCAAGGCAAAAAAAAACCCCCGACCCGAAGGCCGGGGGATAGAAAAGACAAACTTAGAACTTCACATCAAACATAATGTAAGCCCAGTCAGCGCTGTTTGCACTTACATCGTTTTGCAAATTGAAGAGATTCGCTGCAGCGAAACGAGACCAGCCTGCAGAAATCTTGGTGTTTGCATTGTATGCGTGATGAATTGAAAGATCCAACTCTGTTCCCAAGTCATCATCAACTCCTGCTGTTACAGCGAGAGAGCGAGCTTTAGGGTTGGAGCTTGGGTCAACTTCGGTCGTGAACTTGTGCCAATCGGCTTTAACTGTCCAACCCGGCATAGGTTGAATAGAAGCTTTAACAGCCAAGTCAGTCAGACCCAGACCTTGAGTTCCGTGGTTTACATTACTCAAGAAAAGATCCATGTGACCGTAGAATTTATGACCGGTATCAAAAAGAGTGTTGAATCCACCCCAATCACCACTGTCGATGTCGCCATCATCGGTACCAGAAAGCTGGTCATACCAGACAGTCAGGCTAGGTTTCATGGCAACGTTGTTGAACTTTTTACCAATGCGCACACCGAACATGTAAGCATCACGGTCAACTTTAGATAACCCAGCACCACTACCATATTTCAAGGTTGAGGTAGCAGTTGCGTCAGCAATCGCGTCACCACCCTGGTAGTAGTATTCACCGCGGTAGTCAATTCCGAAGAGCTGACCTGCCTGGCGAAAACCAACGGTGTAAATATTATTGTCTGTACCACTACAAGCAGTGGTAGCTGTCACTCCACATTCGTCTAAGCTTGCAACGCCGTATACTGAAAGGTTGCCGCCGAGAATGCCCTGGAAGTTGGCATGCAACAAATGCACATCAACGTCAAAATTATCTTCTGTATTACCGCGGTCATCTTCAGCACCCAGGATGTAAGCATAGGTCAAGGTGTGGTTGCCGTGCTTATGAGTCAACCGAATGGCATCATGCGTCTGCGCGCCTGTGGTCCAACCGGTGTGTCCGAAAAGACGATGGCCATCAATAACCACTTCTTGCCGACCCAACTTCAAGTCTGCAGGCAGGGTGGCAAAGTTTTTCAGGGTGAAATACGCCTGATGCAAACCAACACTTGCATCTCCATCACTCGGTGTGAAAGAAGCGTTTCCAGAACCACCCCCTGCACCAGTAGTGGCACTGTTCAGGTCATTACCCCAAGTTCTGTTGCTTTGCATCTGAATGAATGCGCTCGTGCTGTCGTTCACATTAACGTTGGCGTTCAGGCGAACTCGGGTAGCGATGAAATCATCCCCGTCCAGATCATTGGCAAACTTTCTCGTGGTGTTGGTGGCATTAGTGCCTTGTTCGTTGTACTCCCAGCGAGTCCGCAACTGACCGCTAAAGGTTACGTCTGCGGCCTGTGCAATCTCGGTCGCTACAAAAAACGCGACGACCGTGAGGGCGGCTGCTGTCAAAAAATTCTTTTTCATGCTTGTCTCCTCCAAGTTTTGTTGATGACTAACTACTTCGATAAACTGTTTATAAATCCAGCAAACTTTTTAAAAACTTTGCGCTAAGTACAAATGCTAGAAAAATTACATAAATCGCTAACAAGCATACCACTAAGGCAAAAAAAAATCAAAGGTTATTTGACTTTTTCGTTAAATTTTTAATGCCTCAGCCTAACTATATTTTACCTGGCAGGCCACTCATAACTGGAAAGGGTACTGAAAGCCTTTTTACTCAAAAGGCTTTTATCTACCCGGAGAACATAAACTCCAGCCCCCTGTTTCTTGGGGATGACCCTGAATGCTGCCAGAAAACCTTTTTGCTTGCTCGACTCAAAGGCTTTCTCAAAACCCTCTCCGGTAAGCCTCAGCAAGGCTAAACCCGAGTTCTCCACAATTACCAGGCGGTCCAGATAGCCTCCGCCGGCATTTTCATTCTTGGGCAACAGGAGATAACGAATATCGCCCATTTTGACAAACTGTAACCGACCCTTAAAACGCACCGGCTCACCCTGCCGAACGACTCCAGCAATTTCCTCTTTAACCCCCACATCAATCAGACGGGGGTCGTGACCGTAGTAATCGCTTGATTTTACTACCAGTCGTCCTTTCGAGGAATATACTCTTAAATGGTAATTATTGTCAAGCATTATCGTTTCGGTAATCCCATTTCCATTCAGATCCTGTTGGGTCAGCCCGTATAAAATAAAGTGTCTGCCATATACTTTCGGAGTGTTCAGTTCGGGGCCTTGTTGATATTTTCCGTTTTTGAAGATTATTTTTTTTATCGGTCCTTGAAAAGGATTTTGGAATCCAGGACTCTGAGACATCAAAACGGGTTTCTTTCCCATTGGCCGCATCACCCGAAAATAATGCTTGGCTTCTTTCCATATATAGTGGAAACCTTTTTGCCCTGGCTTGGTTTCCAGGGCAAACGATTGCAGGGTATCGCCAACCTGATTGGTAACAAAAATTTCGTCCCGGCCATTGCCGTTGATGTCTGCTACATCTACGGCAAGAAAATGGTTAGAGGTTTTGCTGGTCTTGACGGTGCTGATTCTTTTCAGGATGCCCTTTTTGTTCTCAAAGATCATGATCCGGTAACGGTCGATAAGAACAAATTCGTTTTTACCATCGCCATTTAAATCGCCAACATCAAAGTCAATCACCTCATAAGGAAACTCCTGTTTACCGACAAACTTGAACAGGTCTTGTTTCTGCTGAAAGCTGGATTGCGTTCGCCGTTCTCGCTCTCTAGGCGCATCCTGAGCGGGCAGATCATCGGACATGATGTTGGCCTGTTTTTTCAGGGACCCGTCCACGGCAGATATCAGCTTGTAGTTCAGTGCCATTTTCCCTTTTACAGTCCGGACACTGGGAACCAGTATGAAGCTAGCATCGACCTTGTTGCGCAGTTTTTTCAGGTTTTCTGACTGTAGGGCAGACTTGATATTCAGTTTTTCATCAATCATCCAAAGGCCCAGATCGAAGGCCGGAACCTCAAATCGGGGGTGCTGGTTTAAACGGGATTCCAGATTGAAACGCAGGCGGTCAATATTTATTTTCTTTTTGGATTTGACCTGAGGGGGTGCCACCAGAAATGAAAGTTTTTGAAACGCGCTCCGCACTCCATCCCCTTCTTTCGGGAGTACGGTAGGGTCTAAAGCTCTAGCCCGCGAAAAATCTTTTCTAACTTCGAGTACTTCTATTTCTCCCAGATCAGTTTCCTTCCTGCCGATCTTTTTTTTAGTCACAGGGTGAAACAGCTCCCGACCGTAACGAATGAGCTTTAACCGGTCACCCGGTTTAACCGGCATGCCCTGCTTCAGGTCAAGAGTCAGGCCAGAGCCTTCTACCTCTATCACATACCCTTCAAGCGGCGGGAACATTGACTCGATTTGACTGACCAGTCGATCCAGGGAAGCACTGGACTGGGCCAGTACGTTTCCGGGCGCCATCAGAAAAAAGGCTATAAGAAGAACTAGAAAATTGCGCAATAACTTCATATCTTTATATTTGATTTATCCCAACAGTTGAACGGCCACTTCCTGGCCTTGCTTTATTTCTGCGGCTTCCAGTGGGAAGATTAGCAAGCCATTGGCGTTGGCGGCAGATTTTAAAATTCCAGAACCCTGTTCTCCGGCTGGGGTGACCGTATATTCTCCATCGGCCCAGGATACTATGGAACTGAGAAAATGCAGACGCCCTGGTTTCTTGTGGATGGTTCGGGTCAGTTTGGCTTGTACCGTCTTGTGAGAGAGATCGGAACAGCCCATTGTTTTTCTCAAGGAGGGGCGCACAAACTGTTCGAACGAAACAAATGAAGAGACCGGGTTGCCGGGTAACCCAAAAATGGGGGTATCCCCAATGCGACCGAAGGCAAGGGGTTTCCCCGGTTTCATAGCTACTTTCCAGAACAGCATATCCTGTCCCATTTTTTGCAGGCTGGATTTGACCAGATCATAGTCGCCCACCGATACCCCGCCAGAAGAGACCACGACATCGGCTTTCAGGGCCGATTCAAATTTTTCCATCAGGTCTTTTTCAGTATCTTTGGCGATACCAAGATAAACGGGAAGGCCGCCTGCAGATTTGATTTGTGCCGCCAGCATATGCCCGTTGCTGTTAAAAATTTGCGGGCCTTCCGGCGTTTCATCCAGTTCAAGGATTTCATCACCAGTGGATAAAATCGAAACAATGGGGCGCTGACCCACAGCAATCTGTGATCGGCCAACCACTGCCATCATGCCAATATGAGCCGGACTCAGGGTGGTGCCTTTTTTGATGACTTCTTCCCCGATTTTCACATCTTCTCCTGCCAAACGGATATTTTCTTCTACATCGGCTTTGTCCAGACACAAGATATTGTTGCCGTCTTTTTGCGTGTCTTCCTGCATGAGCACGGCATTGGCACCGGACGGGATGGGCGCGCCGGTCATGATGCGCATGGCCTGGCCCGGTTTTAATATGCCTTTGGCAGTGTAACCTGCGGCGATTTCTTCGACCACTTCCAGTTTGACCGGATTCTCTGGAGTTGCAGATTGAATGTCTTCGGCAATCAGGGCATAGCCATCCATCGCTGAGTTATCGAGCGGGGGGTTGTTAACGCGGGAGACGACATCTTCCGCCAAAACTCTGCCCAGGGCCTGGCTTAAAGGAACTTTTTCCACTCCCTTGAATTTAATTTTGGAAAGAATTGTATCCAGTGCTTCCTGGACTTGAATCATGCTCATGATGGTTCCTTTTTTTGATACAGGATTATTCTTTTGTTCCTCTTCTCATAATCTTCTGTTGTGTTGATGTTCATAAACTTTGACCGGTCCGCTTCGTCGATCTTTAATTTTTTAAATGGGA
>JABIXH010000277.1 GCA_018664975.1 Nitrospina sp.
ATAAATGGCCTGGAGAGTTCCCTGACTGACTTCGGGTTGATAGGGGGTATAGCTGGTGGCAAATTCGCCACGGGAAATTAAATGGTCGATCAAAATCGGAGAAAAATGGTGGTACGCTCCGGCACCGAGAAAAACGGAAAAATCTTCTGCCGTAGCATTTTTTTTCTGGAGCCGCTTAAAATACTCCGTCAACTCACTTTCAGACAAACTCTCGGGCAAATCCAGTAAGGTGTCTGCTAATTTTAAAGAATCTGGAATGCTATCGAACAAGGCATCGATATTTTGCACACCGATATCAGCCAGCATCAGCCTGATATCCTGTTCTGTATGGGGGATGTACCGCATAGGTCAGAGGAGAGGAATGATTTATTCCAGCTCCTTTTCACATTGTTCGATGTAGGCATCCGGGTCGAGAAGCGTTTTAAGATCTTCTTCGCTGGAAAGTTCAATTTCAACAATCCATCCTGCACCATAGGGGTCGCTATTAATCATTTCCGGATTGGTCTCCAACTCCTTATTCACTTTTGTGACTTTGCCACTTGCCGGAGCATAAAGATCCGATACAGTTTTCACCGATTCCACAACTCCGAAAGGACTTTCCTTTTCGAGTTGGGTCCCCATTTCAGGCAATTCAACGAAAACAATATCGCCTAATTGTTCTTGCGCGAATTGGGATATACCGATCACAGCACGCTTGCCATCAACACGTATCCATTCATGTTCAAGTGTATACAATAAATCTTTGGGGACCTCCATATTGCCTCCGATAAGATAGAGATTATTTATTTTTTGACGCGTGTTGGTAAAAAAGGCGGCTTGACCACCTCAGCGGGTACACTTAACTTTCTGATTTCCACTTCCAGTTGCGTTCCCGGTTCAGAATATTCAGAGGATACATAACATAATCCGATCCCAGTATTCAAGGAAGGAGAAAAAGTTCCGCTGGTCAGTTCCCCCACGGAAATCCCATTTTTCAAAATCCGGTAGTGCGGACGCAGTACTCCCCGATCCAGCAAGCGAATCCCCACCAGTTTACGTTTGTTTCCCGCAAGTTTTTGTTTTTCAAGCTCTGCCCGCCCTATGAAGTCCTTCTTGCCCAATTTAATGACCCAACCTAACCCAGCCTCCAGCGGTTTAGATTTCTCATTGATTTCATTACCATAAAGGGCGTATCCCATTTCCATTCTCAACGTATCTCTGGCTCCCAAACCAATGGGCTGAAGTTTAAAATCTTTTCCTGCATCAAGAATGGCCCTGAAAACTGGCTCAGCGTGACCCGCATCAATATAAATCTCAAAACCATCTTCACCGGTATATCCAGTCCGTGCGATGATGCTTTCAAATTTGTGAATTTTTGCTTTTTTAAAATGGTAGTATTTGATCTCGTTTAATGATACTTCACATAGTTTTTGCAACAAGGCCTCAGAGTTTTTACCTTGGACAGCAAATTGTGCGGTTTCCAGACTTGTATTTCGAATCGTTGCATCGCAGGAACCGGCATTTTTTAAAATCCATTCAAAATCCTTATCCGTATTTGCGGCATTCACACACAGGAAATAATGATTTTCAGAAAAACGATGTACCAGCAAATCATCCACCACACCACCGTGTTCCAGGCACATCAGGGTATAAAGGGCCTGATTGTCCTGCATTGAGTCGATATCATTAGTCATCAGTTTCTGAATCAGGCTCTTGGCAGAGGGACCCTGAATCTCGATTTCACCCATATGGCTGACATCAAAAATACCCACGCCATCACGGACGCACTGATGCTCCTGCATGACGCCTTGAAACTGAATGGGCATTTGCCATCCCGCAAAAGGTACGAGTTTACCTCCTAACTCTTTATGGATGGTAGTCAACGGGGTGGTTTTCAGGTTGGAAGAAGTCGACATATTCAAAAAATCTGGTATTTTGAAAAAAGTAAGTAAGTCCTGTGTATAACCAATTTCAATGTTGAGCGCAAGGTATTATAATAAAGTCGAAATGGAGAGGATTCTTTTTGCATGGATTCAATGAACAGTCAAAATAAATATGACGCGATCCTGGTAGCAGGAGAGGGAAAATCCAGCTACAAGGTTCATCATCAGAACAAAGCATTTCTGACAATAAATGGAAAATGTTTAATCCATTACATTGTCGAATCTCTGCAAAAAGTAGAAGCCATTCAGGATATCTATATTGTAGGCCCGAAGAAAAAGCTGGATCAGGTCTTTATTTCAGGACGTGTTGATTTAAACTCTCCCAAACGCATTCACATTGTCGAGCAAAGAACCAACCTTTATGAAAACGTCTGGCACACTTTCCTTCAGTCCTTAAAGGATAAAAGTGGAGAGGTGTCGAATACAGATACTCACCGGGACAGAGCCGTATTGATTGTTCCCTGCGATGCACCCCTGATGACTCCCCAGGAAGTGGAATACTTTCTTAACCATGCAGATATGGAAAACTACGACCATGTTCTGGGAATGGTTTCGCGTGAAACATTGAAATATTTTTATCCGAAGGAAGGAAAACAGGGTATAAAAATGGCCTACTTTCACTTAAAAGAAGATAGCTTTCGGATTAACAACCTGCATCTTGTAAAGCCATTGCGCATTGAAAATCGGGAATACATCCAGAAAATGTACCAGTACCGCTATCAGAGAAATTTCAAAAATCTGGTGTTGTTTGGATTATCTATTTTTGGTAAAGACAAGGCCAGGCATTATAAAAACTATATTGGCTTGCAGTTATGCCTGTTTTTTGCCAATTTTGGACTCGATTCCCTGGTAAATTATTTTCGCAATTTTAATCCTAAAAAAGAGCTGGAAAAAATAATCGGTACCATCATGAAATCCCGTTTTATGGCTTTGGATGTTCCTTATCCCGGGGCGGCCCTTGATATTGACAACGCTAAAGATTATGATGCCATGAAAAACCGGTTTGATGAATGGTGGAAATATCTGCAGGAATACAAAGAACCCCTGCCTGTTACCCCAAAATATATTGAGGTTCCCCCCACGGCTCGCACCGAGAAAGTGGCGCGGCCTTCACCCACTCACTAATCGTTATTCCCCTTGCCGTTGTTGGCAAGGACTACCGGCGCAGTTTTCCCGAAAGAAAACCCGTAAAACCCGGCAATCAACCCCATAAGGGTTGCAAATGCTTTTTGGATAATAAACAAATTATGAGTCAGGACCGATTAAGAAATTTTTCTATTATTGCCCATATAGATCACGGCAAGTCTACTCTTGCTGACAAACTAATTCTTGCCACATCAGCAATCCCTAAAAGGGAAATGAAAGAGCAGGTATTGGACAATATGGATTTGGAGCGGGAACGGGGAATCACCATCAAAGCTCAAACCGTTCACTTGAAATACAAGGCTAACAACGGAGAAAACTATATTTTCAACATGATTGATACTCCCGGCCATGTAGATTTCACCTATGAAGTATCACGCAGTCTTGCCGCCTGTGAAGGAGTTTTGCTCGTCATCGATGCTACTCAAGGAATTCAAGCCCAGACCATCGCCAACCTCAACCTGGCCATGCAACATAATCTGGCTGTCATACCCGTTATCAATAAAATTGATTTGCCCAGCGCAGACCCTGAATTTATAAAAGAACAACTCGAAGATGTGCTCCAGATAGAGTCCAGCGAAGCCGTTCTGGTGAGTGCCAAAGAAGGAATAGGGATAGATGAATTGATGGAGGCCGTAGTGAGTCAGATTCCTTCGCCAACTGGGGATGCTTCAAAAAAATTACAGGCTCTACTCTTTGATGCCTGGTATGACGCGTACCGTGGAGTTGTCGTGTTGGTAAAGGTTCAACAGGGAACGTTAAAGATGGGCGAAGAAATTATGATGATGGCAACGGGAAACCGATTCGTGGTTGAGGAATTAGGCACCTTCAATCCCAACCAGGTAAAAAGTCCCCAGCTTGAGGTCGGGGAGGTAGGCTACCTAGTCGCCAATATCAAACAATTGGACCAGACTAAGGTGGGAGATACTATAACTCACTCTCAGAATCCTACCGATGAACCCTTGCCCGGTTACAAAGAAGTCAAACCGATGGTTTTTAGCGGATTGTATCCCATTAGCGGTGAAGACTATGAAGATTTACGCGATGCGTTGAAAAAACTAACGTTGAACGATGCATCCTTTTCTTATGAAGCAGAAACTTCTACAGCCCTGGGGTTTGGGTTCCGGTGCGGTTTTCTGGGATTACTGCATATGGAAATAGTCAGAGAGCGCATTGAGCGTGAATATAATGTCGCCCTCCTTACTACTGCGCCCACTGTCATCTATAAAGTGATCACCACGGATGGAAATACGATGATGATAGACAATCCCACCAAATTAAAAGATCAAAAAAATATCGACCATCTTGAAGAACCTTACGTCATAGGAACCATAATCGTCCCGGAGGAATATATCGGGGTAGTGATGGCACTGGTCCGCGACCGCAGGGGAATCCAAAAAAAGATGGAGTACATGAACCCGCAAACGGTATTGCTGGAATACGAACTGCCTTTTAACGAAATCGTTCTGAATTTTTATGATCGCCTCAAATCAAGCACCAAGGGTTACGCTTCCTTCGACTATGAATTTATAGATTTCAGGACATCCAATCTGGTAAAGTTGGACGTTCTTTTGAACGGAGAGCTCGTAGATGCATTATCGTTGATCGCGCATAAAGATAAAGTTTTCTATCAGGGCCGCGACCTGGCAAAAAAACTGAAGGAACAAATACCCCGTCAAATGTTTGAGGTAGCAATCCAGGCGGCAATAGGAAGTAAGGTCATTGCTCGTGAAACCATCAAGGCACTCAGAAAAAATGTTTTGGCGAAGTGTTATGGCGGAGATATCACCCGCAAACGCAAACTATTGGAAAAACAAAAAGAAGGTAAGAAAAAAATGAAAAAGGTAGGTAGCGTAGAAATCCCCCAGGAAGCCTTTCTTGCAGTATTGAGGACTGATGACTAATAATATCAACGACTCAGAGGAAAAAGCCGAATCATCCAAAAAAAGCATTGCCCGCGAGTATACCGAAGCCATTCTTATTGCCCTGCTTCTCGCCCTGTTGATTCGCACCTTTATTATTCAGGCGTTTAAAATTCCCTCCGGCTCTATGGAGAATACACTCCTTATCGGAGACCACATTCTGGTTTCCAAATTCGCTTATGGGACACATATCCCTAACGAAATTCCTTTCCTCAATATCAAATTGTTTGATGATATTATTTTGTTTCCCGATGTTCCGGAAAGGGAAGACATCATCGTTTTTAAGTTTCCTAAAGATGAAAGAAGGGATTTTATAAAACGCGTGATCGGCCTGCCAGGAGATTTACTGGAGGTTCGGCGACAAAAAGTTTATATAAATGGCAAGCTTCATGCGGATACCCACGCCCGTCATACCGACCCGGTTTCAGACAGTTCTCTTGTTCCCAGAGATGATTTTGGCCCCGTCCTGGTTCCAGATGGCTATGTCTTTGTTATGGGCGATAATCGTGAAAACAGCCAGGACAGCCGTTATTGGGGATTTTTAAATGTTAAAAAAGTTCGAGGCAAAGCGTTAATGATTTACTGGTCCTGGAATCGCCTGGAAAACTGGGTTCGGTTTGAACGGTTCGGGAAAATTCTGGATTAATCAGGCATGACCACTCCACCTTCATCAGAAAAAAAACTACATTCCCTCCTCAATAGCTGTAAGGCCGCAATCCTGGACTTTGATGGTCTGCTGGCTGACTCTGAACCTTTTCACTACCGGGCTTATAACGAAGTTTTCGAGCGTTACGGGCATACCTTGGACAAGGAGGAATATTGGATAGAGTGGACCTCGAAGGGAAAAGGAATAGCAGGAGAAATCGAACGCCATGATCTCAAACTGGATGTAGACCCTGTCGACTTGAGAAAACAAAAGTTCGAAGTCTATTCCCGGTTTTGCCAGAGTGGAGAAATCAAACTGTTTCCATTGGCCGGGAAAATGGTCGAAAAATTATCGCTCAAACATAAGTTGGCCATTGCCTCAGGGTCCTGGGCCAAAGATATTCGTTCTATCCTCGAAAATGCCGGTGCGTCTGATTTATTCCCGGTTATTCTCGGCAAGGAATCTGCCGCCAGAGAGAAACCACATCCCGATATTTTTTTAAACGCCGCGGAAAAATTAGGGTGCGCCCCTTCTGAATGCTTCGTTCTGGAAGACGCTCTAAAAGGGCTTTATGCGGCAAAGGAAGCGGGAATGCCCTGCATCATTTTGCGGAATCCCCTGAATCAGAATATAAATTTTGATGGGGCTGAACTGATTTTTGAAACCCTGGACGATTTTGTCTCTGCTTTGAAAGCCTGACAAATTTATTAGGGTTTTAATGCTTCTTTTTTTCCAACTCTGCTTTAAACCCGGCAAACACTTGCTGAATGGGAGGAATCAGCTTTTCCTTTAACTCATCGGGTACCCAGTTGATTTTTTCCACCGGCCATTTTTCCAAAGCGTGGATATCGAGTCCGCCTTTCTTATAAGGGATTTCCAAACTTTCCTCAAATCCATAAATTAGCGCATTTTTAAATACCAGCTCATAAAGGTCGATGATATCTCCCCGATCATGCAGACCTGATAAAAAATGTTCCATCATTTTCGCAATGATCGGATTGGCATGCTCCTGAAAATCTTCACTGCAGGCATTTTGCAGAGTACGGTAGATAATAATAATATCTTGAAGAAGGTATTTTATCTCTTTTGGGTCTTTGACCACCGGACCCTTTTTCAGGTCAAAAAACTCTTTATATTCCTTAAGAATTCTTACCGTATCGCTGATGATTGATTCTTCCCAGGGGACATGATTCCAAACGAAGAAGGCTCTCAGCCACCTCACCGTTTCGGTGGTGTCTTCCATATGCAAGGTTAGGCTTGGCTTGGCCGAGTTACTGAAAGGAAGGCGACCGCCCCACATATTCAGCTTCAACTCCAACTGCGGTGAAAACGCCTCTTTGAACACATCACAATAAATGGATACCAACCTCTCCAGGTTTGCATGTTTGTCCAAAGGGGTATTTTGCGGAAGATTGACGATGCAATAAAGCCGCCAGATGCGTCTTCTTGCCAAACCGTCATGATGAGCAATAAGATATGTACCGCCCCAGATTCCGGAACTGATGGGAACATCAATCTGGAAAGTCTCTCGCATTCTCCTGGAAGCTTCCGTTGCGATATTCTGGTACATCTCGTTAATCTGATACAGATTGATTAAGTTGTTATCCGCAAATACAGGAGTTTTAACTAATTCTGACATATGCCTTCCAAAATAAACTGAATGGGAGATTCAAAAAAGTCTGATCCCCTCTAAGATCAAAAAATAACAAAAAAAATTCCACCCCCGTGCAGGAGGTGGAATTCGGTTTAACCCAGTAATCCAGATTAAATTAATCTACATGCACCACGCGGACAGTTACGGAATCCGTTACCGGCGGGTTATAAGGAACATGGTTGCCCTGCGCAAAAAGTGCCGTAATAGTGTGTTGTCCTTTAGCCAGGTTAATTGTTTTACAGGTAGATCCATCGCCCATATGAATATGAGTATCATCCTTGGCAACCGGCTTGCTCAAGTCTGCGGGAATATCTGTATCTATAATGAGGTGATGGTGACCTTTACCAGGGTTTACGCCTTTTTTAGCAGGCTCTACAGTATAACCATTGGTGGCCATACAAACTTTTAGCGGACTGCTGACATTCGACAACGTAGCCGGTTGAGTAATGGTTAACGCTTTACCTGTGCTGGAGTTGGACGCTGTAGTCCCCCCAGTCTGAGCCGCACATCCCGCAAAAAAAACTGCTACCAACAATGCCATAATTCGAGAAATGATCTTCATAAACCCCTCTTGGAAAAAAATTATATAAATGAGTATGATAAGCTTATTATGGATTAAATTCCCGCCAAAATCAATCAAACCTTTGCCAAAAACTGCTATTTAGCCCATATAATTCAACAGTATTTCAGTTTGAATTTAGCATTTTAAGAATAATAATTTCAGGGACAACCCGGAAAATGCAAGCTATAATCTGCTGTTTAATAATGATAAACCTTTCACTATATTATTTGCGCGGAGCCAATAATCTTGAAAAGTTTCCATCACCTGCCATCTATCATTCTGCTATGTGCCGCAATGCTGACGATCAGCCCCGGAGCCGGCCCATCCTATTCCGCAGAGCCTTCTGTCTGGAAGAATCTTGAGAACGGTCTGGATTTAGGTATTTTTCAGGCCTCAAAAAAATCTGCTTTTAGTGACTCGTTAATCCGTATTTTAAGAGCCGACACCTCCTTTTTTGGATTGAGGTTGTTAAACGCCTCATCCAAAGACCAGGGCAAACGCCAGTCTGTAAGAGAATGGGTAAACAAGAATGGACTGGTTGCCGCCATCAACGCAAGCATGTACCAAAAAAATTTGATGTCCAGTGTCTCTTACATGAAAAATCGTCAACATACCAACAACACATGGGTTTCCAAAGATAAAACCATCCTCGCGTTTGATCCTAATGAACAAACTTTGCTCCCAGTGCGGATCATAGATCGGGATTGCGAAGATTTTAATACGCTTCGAAAACAGTACGGAACATTGGTCCAGAGCATTCGTATGGTCTCCTGTCATGGAGAAAATATGTGGGCGCAACAAAAAAAAATGTCAAGCATAGCCGCCATTGGATTGGATCATCAAGACCGAATCTTGTTCATTCATGTTCGGTCGCCGTATACCTCTCACGACTTGATAAACATGTTACTTGAACTTCCCATCGGCCTGAAGCAAGCCATGTATGTAGAGGGCGGGGCAGACGCCCAGTTGTATATCAATACCGGGAAGAAAAATTTTGAATTCATCGGCAGTTATTCCACCGGATCCAGAGAACATGATGAAAACTCTTATTCCAAACCGATCCCCAATGTACTGGGCCTGGTACGTCTTAAAAAGTAGGGGCGGTACAATTTGACAATAAAAAAGAACAATACAATCCAATGTCGATCACGTTTGCGCATACTTTCCGGAGATTTAATTGCCCTGGGACCGGGCAAAGTAGATTTACTGGAATCGATTGGCAGAGAGGGTTCAATCTCCCAGGCGGCACGGGAAACACATCTTAGCTATCGGCGCGCCTGGAATATGGTGGACACCATGAACCGATGCTTCAAAGAGCCTCTGGTCACCAGTGTTACCGGGGGCAAGGGAGGAGGGGGAGCAGAACTGACCCCTGCTGGCAAAAAGGTCATAAAGCTATACCGAGATATGGAAAAGAACGCCAATAACGCCATCCTGACTGAATGGAAAACCTTAAAAAAACTCCTCCACCCGGAGAATCCCCTGGGATGACAAGAAATAGCTCCATCATGCTGTAAGAGAGCAATCTTGACTGAAAAGCAAATCTCCCTCTATTGCTTGCTGCCACTGGCGGCTCGCAGGGCAATAATCTCTAATCCCACAAACTTTATCGACAGGTTATCTCCCGCAACTTGGCTGTAAGCATCCGTTTCATCTTCGTATTCGTGAAAATCAAAGTGCGAGACATCAAAACCAACATGGCGGACGTCTTGAATCAGAGTTTCGCAAAAACTTTCTTCTATCTCTACTAATGTTTCCAAATAACCGTGGGTCAGTTTATTTCGGTACTCCGGGTTTCTGGCGCGTTTTAAAATCTGGTATTCCAAGTCGGTATCCAGAATCAACAGAGAGCCTTTTGGCTCCAATACTTCCTTGGCCCATCGCAGAAACTGCTGGCGCTCTGCTCTTTGTAAATGATGCAGGAACTTGCTGACAAGAATACATCCAAAATGTTTACCCAGCGGTCCATCCGGAAAGTCGACATTAAGGACTTCGATATTTTTCTTGCCCGAATGCATGGCAAAATGAATCAGTCCTTTAATAATAAAGGGCATATTGTCAGCCAGAACTAACTTAGGGAAGTCTTTTGGCCAGTCATGAATCAGCCGGAATCCTGCAAGCCCTGTTGCAACATCCATCAAGGGCGCACTCAAATCATGTGGCACCAACTCCATCGGATTATCCCAGGGAAAGTTCTTGGTTTCGGACAAATAAAAGCTATAGCTTTCACCAAGCAGAGTGGTCCATTCCGGATCATTATAAAGAATGGGGTCTTGTTTAATCAGGTTACCAAGCTCAGAGAACAAGTAGGAAAGCTTTTCATCAACCTGGTCCATCGGTTGAGATACAGGGGTGCGGTCCTTGCGAAGATTGATGTGGATATGATCAAAGTTCAAATAAACTGCCGGGCGCTCGTGCTGGACATATATCAAATCTGCCAGATCTATCAATATTTCAGGATAAACTGTACGGACAAGCAGGTTAAACATTTCCTGATTATGCAGGCCCGTCTCAGTATCTGGAAACCCCAGCTTTCCATTCAAATACTGGAAAACAGATTGGACTCGATGAGCCAATTCTGGGGACTTGTTATGCTCCAAGCCGAGAAACTTTCGTCCCACATCGGTAACCAATGGGAGTTGGTCAGTAGATTTTATAAAGGGGGAAGACAAGTTAAACCTTTTTAAATTGAGTCTATCTAAGGGATTTCTTTTATAGCAGGGGAGGCGAGGGGTTTCAACAGATTAAGTCGTTAGCCGTCCACTGGCGTGGTGACAACTAGCCGTGATATTTTTCCTTAGCTGTGATGTCCAATCATTAATATTCATGCCCGGCACGAGTCCTTCGTGGCCCGACTTTTACTGGCTAGCAATAGACTAGCTCGACGGAATACGCACTTGCTATCTGCTTCCCCTGCCAAGGGGGGCTAGGGCCAATCCCACCCTGCTCGTCCGAGCAGATAAAATGTCAGGAATAAACACGGAAGAAAAAATGGCACCGCCTGAAAGGTGCTTACATCCATCAGAGAATACGCTGTAAATAATGTACGCGCTCCATAAATAATAGCGAGCACTTGAGCGAGTCTTTTTTTTCCCTTTAGCAAGTAATAGGTCAGCACTCCTAATAGAAGTGCAAAAGCTAATAAAGAAAGAACCGCCGTTAACCCCAGATTGAATGGAGGAATAAAATACATGGCTACAGCAAGATAAACTATGTTCAAACCTAGAAACCCGTAACCTGCATGAGTGAACTTCCTGGTCCGGGGGGCAAGGTCCTCAGTCGGATTTGATTTAAGCTCTTCGTTTTCCATTTTTAATGTAAGATTAAGTTTGCGCGTTTATCACTGCAGTTGCAGATTTATTTGCGGTATGCTAGCTTTCTGCTCTTAGTCTATCATTAAATTATTTCCCTTCTCGAAAAAGCATGATTTCTGTCCAAGAACAACTTAAAGCCATCCGGAGGGGCACCTCCGAAATCATAGATGAAAAAGATCTTGCCGAAAAGCTTGCATCAGGGAAACCCCTGAGAGTAAAAGCCGGGTTTGATCCTACGGCTCCCGATTTACATCTCGGGCACACAGTTCTTCTTCATAAGATGAGGCAGTTTCAAGAACTGGGCCATGAAGTCGTTTTTTTGATCGGTGACTTTACCGGCATGATCGGTGACCCGACAGGCAGATCTGAAACCCGTAAAAACCTGACTCATGAAGAAGTTAAGGAAAATGCAAAAACCTACCTTCAGCAAGTTTATAAAATACTGGATAAAGACAAAACCACCATTGCCTATAACAGTGAATGGATGAATAAATTCTCCTCGGTAAACATGATAGAGCTAGCGGCGCATTATACCGTTGCCCGCATGTTGGAACGGGATGACTTTCAAAAACGACTCGCAAAAAACCTGCCTGTTTCTATTCATGAGTTGATGTATCCCTTGATCCAGGGATACGACTCAGTAGCTTTGAAATCTGATTTGGAATTGGGCGGCACAGACCAGAAGTTCAACCTTCTCGTGGGTCGTGACCTGCAACGGGCATACGGACAAAAGCCTCAGATCGTGCTCACCATGCCTCTGCTGGAAGGAACCGATGGCGTGCAAAAAATGAGTAAGAGTCTGGGCAACAGCATTGGCGTTTTTGATGCCCCGCATGACATGTTCGGAAAAATAATGTCTATCTCAGATGATTTGATGTGGCGTTACTACGAGTTATTAAGCCAGGTCAGCGCGGAAGAACTGGAAGCTATGAAAAAGCAGGCCGCATCAGGAGCCTTGAATCCTAAACACGCCAAGATGAACCTGGCCAAAGAAATCGTTGCACGTTACCATTCTGCTGAACTTGCAGAATCCGCCCTGATCGAATTCGAAAATGTGTTCAAGAAAAAAAATCTGCCGGATGAAATCCCGGCTGCGGAAGGTTGGGGGAATGATTTACGGGGAATCTGTAATATTCTGAAAGACTTTAAATTGACCGACAGCACCTCGGCCGCCCGTCGCCTTATTCAACAGGGGTCGGTAACGGTAAATGGAGATAAAGTATCAGATGTGAATCAGGAACTACCTGGCAATCAGGAATATCTCATTAAAGTCGGCAAGAAGCGGTTTCTGAAAATTCAGCCAGGATGATGTCAAGGTTTGAACCGAATCTGGTTGCCAACCCCCATATCAATTTTGCTTTTCACCACAATCGCGGTCGCGGTTTTCTTTTGCGTGGCGATGACCTTTATTTCTCCTAGTACAAAAGGTAAGAGAGGCGTTTTTTTCGGTTCCCGTTTATTCCAGATATTCTCTTCAATGGTGGGAATGTAATAGACCTCGAATTGGTCGCCGGGCCTCACCTCATCGTCCCAACCTTTATCAATGTAAATAATTTGATCATACCCGATGGATATCAGGTCTCTCTTGGTCGCAATAATATAACCCTCGATGGATTTATCTGTCACTGAAGAACTGGAAGTCTGATCCTCAAACTTTTGAAATGGCATGAGCAGGTTTCCCGTTTCTATGCTTTCATACGATTTCAAAACGCGGGCAGTAGAATGCTTGTCCCCCGTCTCAGTGATCTCAAGCACTCCTCGAATCAGCACTCGATGTCCCATCGGTTTTCCTGGAGGGTGAGATCCGAGCTCCTTGGAACCAAATCCGACCCTTCGGCTATACTCTTCAAGTTTTTCATTTTCCTGCCCTGGTAAAACAGGATGATAGATATAACGGTCGAGCGTGTACACGGTGAATCGGTCGCCTTTTTCAATTCCTTGTCGCCTACCCATATCCACATAAACTTCATCGGGACCCGATGAACTCAACTTTTGCTCAAATAGTTTAGCAACGGTACCGACTGGGTTTATACCAACCGTGATGTATCCGGCATTGGCATATTTCTTTTCCCGGGCCGCTTTCAGATTTGTAGATTGATAGGAAATCTTCGCTTTGGAATCTTTTTTTGAATAGGATTGACTGCCAGAATTTGCCAAAAGCGTACCCTTTTCGTAGGGAAGAATCTTCATTTCCGGAGTGATCCCGGCCACCTCGTGTTTGAGAGTTACCTTTAAGTCATCTCCCCACGCAGACGGGACATTAAACGCACCCGAATACAAAATCGGCGCAATAAACAAACCCAATGAAATCAGTATCTTCATAAAAACCCCACCAAAAGTTTAGGCAAAACAACAAAGTTCCGGTAATAATGAACTTAAATCTCCTGCATTCTTACCGGAGTATAATTTCTTACCTAATTCCCCACCGGGGGTGACCCGGTAATGAATCAAAAAATAAGTTACTAGATTGAATATAAACATGTTACCGCATTTTTCCTCAAATTTGCATAATTTTTAATAAAAATGCCCAAACCCGGCCATCGACTTTGAAAGAAAGGGATTAGCCCTTGACATGGGCTCTCGCCGGTGAAATAATCCCCCAAACCTTCCCGTATTATCTCCGGTTGTCTAACCATCTGATTTGGTAGGAGTAAGGCGGGATTTTCGTATTTTATAAGATTTTTTTAGGACAGATTCATGAAAAGAACATTTCAACCCAGTAATAT
>JABIXH010000282.1 GCA_018664975.1 Nitrospina sp.
AGACTCCAAGGGTATGATTTCCGGTTATGTCGTCAACTGGGAGGATGTCACAAAAATCAACATCACCAAGCGGGCCATGGATCGGGTCAACTCGATGATGGAGAACGCCCCGGTTAATGTCATTTATGCCGATAAAGATAGTTTTGAAATCACCTATGTCAACCCTGCTTCGATAAAGACTCTAAAAACTATTGAACAATACCTACCCATTCCTGTAGATAAATTGATGGGACAATGCATAGATATTTTTCACAAGAACCCCGCGCATCAGAGGAAACTGCTTTCTGATCCTGCGAACTTGCCGCACCAGGCATCCATTCAGGTAGGCCCGGAGATTCTCGACCTTTTGGTCAGCCCTATCTATGATGAAAATAAAAACTACCTGGGACCGATGGTTACCTGGGATGTTATAACCCAAAAATTAAAGACCGAGAACGAAGTAGCCCGAGTTAACTCCATGATGGAAAATGCTCCGGTGAATGTAATTTTTGCTGATGTAGAAAACTTTCAAATCACCTACGTCAACCCTGCTTCGGTAAAAACACTAAAAACTATTGAGCAATATCTTCCCATTCGAGTAGACCAGTTAATGGGTTCATGCATAGATATTTTCCACAAAAATCCTGCACATCAGCGGAAAATTCTTTCTGACCCCAAAAACCTGCCACATCGTGCAGAAATACAAGTTGGTCCTGAGATCCTCGATCTTCTGGTCAGTGCTATCTATGACAAGGATAAAAATTATCTAGGACCCATGGTTACCTGGGAAGTGATTACCCAAAAACTTGCGGCTGAAAAACGCGAAAAGGAAATGCACGTAAACATGCAGGAAGTTCTAACTAATGTTGCGGAAAAATCCCAGACTCTTGCCGGAGCCTCGGAAGAGTTGACCGCCGCAAGCGATCAGATGGCGGTTAATGCCGAAGAAACTTCGAACCAATCCAATGTGGTTTCTGCCGCTTCCGACCAGGTGAATCAAAACATCCAGACAGTGGCCGCCGGTTCGGAAGAAATGAGCGCAAGTATTAAAGAGATCGCCCATAACGCCAACCAGGCAACCAAAGTCACCAGCGATGCTGTTCAGCTGGCTGATACCACCAACAAAACCGTGACCCAACTGGGTGTCAGTTCGGCTGAAATCGGTCAGGTCATCAAGGTCATCACTTCCATTGCGGAGCAGACCAATCTTCTCGCACTCAACGCAACCATTGAAGCCGCACGGGCTGGTGAGGCAGGTAAAGGTTTCGCTGTAGTCGCTAATGAGGTCAAGGAACTTGCTAATCAGACTGCCAGGGCTACGGAAGAAATCAGCACGAAGATCTCCGCCATACAAACGGATACTCAAAGCGCTGTAACTGCTATTGGTGAGATCAGTGGTGTTATTGGCCAGATCAGTGACATCTCGAATACCATTGCCAGTGCGGTAGAAGAGCAGTCGGCCACCACGAACGAGATCACACGAAATGTCTCAGACGCTTCCCGCGGATCTCAGGAGATTGCTGAAAACATAGCCGGGGTAGCCAAGGCCGCTCACAGCACCACCGAAGGGGCAAATGATACTCGACAAGCCGCCGCCGAATTGTCAAAACTGGCAATCGAAATGCAAGGAATCGTCAGCCAATTCAAAGGTTAAACGTTAGCTCGCTTGTCTGAGAGGTTTCGGTTTAAAACCCGAAGTTAACCTATGATATGAGAACTCTTTTTATCAAAGTTCAATAAGTGAAATATATATCTTCGCCCAAACTATTATTTGCAAATTTTATTTCGCAGATTTTAATTGGGGGAGCTATTTTTACCACTCTATTATTTTTCAATCCAACGAGGCTAAAAGCGTTTGATTGGAGCACCACGGAATTACATTATCAACTTGGAAATCTTGATGCTCCATTTAGAGGCGGCCGTGATTCTGAAACTCATATTCTAACCTTCCAACATGCCAGCGGCTGGGAATATGGTGATAATTTCATTTTTATAGACTTTCTCCATGACGCCGATGATGATGGCTTTAATGACGATGATATATATGGAGAAGTGTATTTTAATTTTAGTTTGAGCAAAATTTTGGGTTCTAAAATAAGTATTGGAGCTTTAAAAGATATTGGTATTCTGGCCGGACTGAATATGGGTTTAGATTCTCAAGTGGTTAAATACTTACCCGGAATCAGAGCTTCCTGGGATGTACCCGGTTTTGCTTTTTTAAATACAGATTTAACTTTTTATATAGATGATAGCAATGGACTTGCCTCAGGAGGGGTGCCTAAAGAAAACAACTCGGTTTATTTTGATGTGAGCTGGGCTTATCCGTTTAAAATAAATTCTCATAGTTTCTCCATTGAAGGACATATGGAATATATTGGTGAGAGAACAGACGAAACGGGGGCAACTGTTAGCGAATGGTTTTTGGCGCAACCTCAATTCAGATATTATGTCAGTGAGCTATTTAACTATCCTAGTCGGGCTTTTATTGGATTGGAATGGCAATATTGGATAAATAAACTTGGAGATGCTGACACAGATGAAAATGCTGTGCAGTTTCTTTTGGGATTGAGATTTTGAGTAGGATTAAACGATATTAAGCCACCCAATTCAGGACACATACCATAACTGAGACTAAAAACATTCCTGTTATTGCTCTGACTGCAGATGCGATGGATGGGGACATTAAAAAGGCAATGAATATGGGATTCGCGGACTATATTACCAAGCCAATTGATTTGCCTAAATTCTTAAATTCAATTAACAAGACTTTGGCCTGATTTAAAATTCTGTTCCACTGTTGTTTCGAAAAGGTTAACTCGAAAGGGTAACTTTCAAACCTTGATAAATAATTCTCAGGAGAGTTCCAGTTGTTCGATAGACTCTACAATGGCTGATGTAGAACGGGAGCTGATAAATTTTTGCTGGTCATATCCCTTAACCATGTCCCAGGCTCGATCGGGATATTTTTCAATCAGGGGGAAGGCCACATCATCCAGCATCCATTGTCCATGACGGATATCCTCCCGGATATGCAGATCCCAATAACTGACCCCCACATCGCCCACCCTTAAGCGCTCACCAGCCATCTTGATATTCTGAAATGCGGAAGGAACGGAAACTTCAGTGTAGAGCAAACCACCGATATAACGTAAAAAGTTTGCCTTACGTTCGGAAAGGAAAAAACTATGATTAATATTTGCCAACACCTCCCACGGTACCAGATCAAAGTATGCTTCCGGCCTTGAATCTAAATTACATTCTTCCAACATGAGGGCAAAATGTGTCGAGTGCTTTCGTGAAAATTTTCCACTGCCATACTCTTCCCATAAAATCCGCGTCAACATCGTCTGCACTTCGTTCCCGACACCTCCAAGCATGCGGGAAAGCTGACTCGCTTCCACCAGGCCATCCAGTGAAGTAATGGCGAGCAGTCGCTGGTATCCAGCCTTAGAAATCTCATTACGAATGACTAGGCCTTCCGTTGACGGCTCGGGTTGCAAATCTTCCTCCACTCGATCACGAAGAGCCATACGTAGATCACCGGATGGATGCATAATGTTATTACCGTCTTCCCAACCCTGCCATGCATTTTCTATTTTCATACGCAATGAAAATAGAAAGCTGGAATCTTCATTTGCATAATTGTCTAATGGGTCATACCAAAAAAGTTTCAAACGGTTTATGCGGTAAAGAACTCTCTGCAAAAACAAGTGGGCTTGAGGGCAACCCGCCTCACTTTCAAATGCATCAGACAACGATGAGTCCAGTTCCGACTCAAAACTTTCAACCTTGTCAGGGTTTCTCGCAATGACCCGATCCAGATCATCCAAATCCATCAAACCTAAAAACTCTTCCTCCAATTCCTGGTAAGAAATTTCTAGGGTTGTAGAGTCTGTCAGTGAATTAAAACGCATAAAATTGGGGATGAAAAATTAGAATTCAAGTCTGCTATTTTTACTAAAATTCATTAAACCTAAGAAACCATGAATGCAGGAAGAACTATCCCACAGCTTTTGATTGAGCTAATAAAATAAGGTGTAAAAAGAGGCTTAGATAAGTACTATAACAAATGAAATTAACAGGGTCAAATTGACCCCGTGGAGAAAGGAGCTACACTTTTGTTTGAAACTAAAGTCCTGAAAGCTGGACCCACATCATTATCTCAGGAAAAGCAATTTGCGAGTGCCGTCGAGAAGGGTCTCTCTCTTGATAATAAGTGCTTACCCTCCTGGCTGATTTTTGATAGTGCCGGAAGTATAATTTTCAAAGCAATAACAGAACTCGCAGAGTATCTTCCCGCCGCATGTGAGTTTGAAATTATTCGCAACCAGAAAAACAAGATCGCAAAACTTATTACCGGCGACACATTTAACCTTATTGAGTTAGGCTCAGGCGATGGTTGCAAGACCCGGATTCTTATTGAACATTTACTCAATGAAAAATTTGGCTTTCATTATTATCCCATAGATATTTCCAGCGGAGCGGTTACAAACCTGATCCGATCCCTGGAAGCTGAACAACAGGATACTCGTCTACAGGTTACAGGTTTGATCGGAGATTATTTCGATGGTCTCAACGCTATAATACAGGAAGGCCCGAAGCAAAATCTGGTCCTATTTTTAGGAGTAACCCTGAACAATATGAATCCTGATTCAGCCCGGTCTTTTCTCAAAAACTTATGCAAGACTCTGGGGCCAAAAGATTATCTACTGATTGGGTTTGATCTCATGAAGAATCCCAAACTGCTTTATTCTGCCTACAATAACCCGCTATTTGAAAAATTCAATCTGCATCTTTTGGACCGCATCAACCAAGTACTCGGAGCAAACTTCAATAAAGATAACTTTGTGCAACAAGGCCAATATAATCCAATTACCCGTGCAGTGGAAAGCTATCTATACAGCACATGTAACCAAACCGTGCATATCAGGACTTTAAACAAAGACTATCATTTTAAAGCCTGGGAAACGATGCAGACGGAACAATCTTTTAAATTTACGCTTGAAGAAATAGAAAAACTAGCCACTGAAAATGGGTTTCAAGTGGAGGAGCATTTATTTGATTCTCGAAAATATTTTGTAAACTCAATCTGGAAGGTTGCTCCCTAATCACCCTGCTTACAAAGGGAGCATCGAACTTTAAAAACCAAACTTACAACAAAGTCAGGGAAGAGTACCGCCGGTTAGGCAACCGTTCTTTTCAGAACATTCAGGCTCAGGCAGGTTCGGGTTTCATCTGTTTCCTTGGAAAAACAAATTTCATAGCCCCCCACTTTGGAAAAAGAAAGATCAAAGGATTGCCCGGAATTGAACTCTGAAATGGAAAGAATCTCTTTGGCCAGAGGAGATTTTGTCACGGTCAAATTGTACAATTTTGTCTGAAAGGTATTGCTCAATTGAATAGGAACGTTTTGATAAACTTTTAAGGGACTATGTCCCAGCATATTCAAGGAAACCACTCGAGGTTCTGCTTTCACCAGACCTACAAAAATACCGAATGAAAAAATCAAACATAAAGCAAACTGTACAATACGCATATTTTGACCTCTGCATTAAGTCAATATTTAACCTGACCAGTATAAAGACTGAGAGGGCGCTTAAGTATCAGCGATGCGCCCCCAGGAAAGACGGCCTTTTACTGATATTTTGATAGGAATTTTCCTACAATATGGGTTTTGGATGATTCGAGGGGAGCGCTTCATTAATTAATTGGGGGACAATATTGATGACAGTTATGTGTGGTATTTTGACTATAAAACTCATAAGGAAAAACCGTGCAGGGTCTCTGACACCTTTTTATTTGATTCCTGGTTCCAGGTTTTCAATTGGCAGGGTAAAGTAAAATGTTGCCCCCTGACCGAGTTGGCTATCCACCCCAATGCTACCCTGATGTTCCTCCACAATTCTTTGGGCAATCGCCAACCCCAACCCAGAACTGCTTTCACCCCCTGTAGGCCGGGCACTTAATTTTTGAAAATGCTGGAATAGCTGTCCCTGCTCATCCGGCGAAATCCCCGGCCCTTCATCCTTAACGCTGACAGTCATAGTTTCTCCATTCGACTCCAGCTTCACATAAACCTCTTTATCCGGTGGAGAATATTTAACCGCATTGCTGAGGAGATTATCCATCACCTGCCCCATTCGGTTTGCATCAAAATAAAACTCAGGGACCTCCTCCAAATCGGCATGAAGGGTAATATTTTTCTTATCAGCCAGAATCTGTTGCATGTGGATTTTCTCTTCGGCTAGTTTCTTTATGGATGATTTATCAGGATTCAGTTTCAACTGTCCACTCTCAATCACCGAGATATCCAGAAGATTGCTGATCAACTCCAGCATATTTCCACTAACATTTTTGATGCTTGTTAGAAATTCCTGCCGGGTATCTTCCTTGACTTGCATCCCTTTATCCAAAAGAAATTTCGAGTAACCACGAATGGAAGCAAGAGGATTCCTGAGATCGTGCGATGCAATCCCCAGAAATTTATTTTTTAAATCGTTCAACTCAACCAGCTTCTGATTAGCCTGAGTTAATTCTTCCGTACGCACCCGAACTTCGCTCTCTACAACACGAGTCCGCGATGCCATTATCTCGATGATAATAGAAAGAAACAAGGCTCCCGAAAATATAGCAAGCCCCACCCAGAACGCATTTAATGTTTGAGGTCCGCCGCGAAACGCATCAGTAACCTGCCAAACCAAAAACCAGCGACGGTTGGAAACAGTAACAACGTTGGTAATCTTCATGGCTGGGTTCTTTATAGAATCGCCATAAAGCAAATTTTCCGCAACCAGTTCACCTTCCTCGTAAACCGTTAAATTCATTCCAATGGGAATATAAGGACTGAGCATTTGATCGATCATGTCCCCCACCCGATAAACGCCAAGCACAAAACCTTTTAAATGCTCCCGCCTTTCTTCAGTGCGCTCCGGGTTTCTTCCTTCATTATAATAAGGAGCCAGAATTATCATGTCCAATTGCGAACGAGCATTGGGTATCGGCCCAAACCGTGAGGCCGCAACCTCCCTACCCGTATCTCTCGCCGTATTGGTGAGTTCTAACAATTTAGGATCAGAAGCCAGATCAAAGCCAAGCGCATGTTCATTGCCGGGAAGGGGTTCTGTATAATGCACTGGAAAATATTCCTGCTTTGCCTGGGAAGGACCCGATGATGAAAAAATATGAAACTCCGCATAACCCATAGAACGGGTGATGCCCTCAAATCCTTCCCTTTCAGAGTGGTCGATACGTGGAATCCACTCGAAGGCCTGAATGAAGGGATGATTTTTTAATAGGGGTTGAACATAAACCCCAAACTCTTCCCGACTCACAAATTCTGAGGAATTATAAAGGGACACGATGCCTCCCAATTCCCTTTTCACCACTTCCAGTTCACCCGTCAAAATAAGAGTGTCTTCCAGAACCTCCTGCTCCAATTCATTGAACCATGATTTCTGAGCACGGTCGCGAACAATGCCCCAGCCAACGACAGCCAAAATCAATCCCGCTAACAACACGCCCTTAGTCTGACTTGCCAACGATCCCATTTGAAAATATTTACCTTTCCTTAAAATTGTAAACACAATCAGTTTATCATTTTTTTCTTAAATTTTGCGGAGTGGGCTACAATCAATTAATGATAAACCTAATCTATAATCTAAGTTAAAATGGCTAATGAGCTGATATTCGTAGTCGATGATGACGCCCCGTTAAGAGGCCTGATGAAGGCACTTTTGGAAGATCAGGGCTACACCGTGAAGGAATTCGAAAGCGGAAATGACTTGCTGGATGCACTGGAGGACAATCCTTCTCTGATCCTCCTCGATGTGATGATGCCCGGCCTGAGCGGACAAGAAACTTTAAAACAAATCAAAACCACCCACTCGGATATACCAGTGGTCATGCTGACCAGCGTTGACAAAGTCGAAACCGCAGTCGAAGTGATCAAACTCGGAGCGTATGACTATCTTTTAAAACCCGTTGATGAAACCCGGCTTTTTACCTGCCTGGATAAGGCCTTCGAGCAAAGAAACCTGGTCCGCAAGGTACGCCTTCTGCAAAGCGAGGTAGATCGTCTATCCGGGAAAGATGGAATCATCGGCAATAGTAATGCCCTGAACGAAACCCTCAAGAAAGTTCATCAGGTCGCACCCACCAAAGCCAGCGTACTCATTCTCGGAGAAACCGGAACCGGCAAAGAACTCATTGCCCGTGCTGTTCACCGCAATAGCACCTACGCCAAGGGGCCTTTTGTGGATATCAATTGTGGAGCTATCCCCGAATCATTACAGGAAAGCGAATTGTTCGGTCATAAAAAAGGTGCTTTCTCCGGTGCCATCGA
>JABIXH010000090.1 GCA_018664975.1 Nitrospina sp.
GGCGGTGTAGCTCAGGTGGTTAGAGCATACGGCTCATATCCGTAGTGTCGGGGGTTCAACTCCCTCCACCGCTACCATTTATTAAAGGCCGAGGTTGGATCCCACGAATCCGGCGCCTCCGGTTATCAGAATGTGGTTCAAGATTTGGAACATAGTAAGTTTAATTTGCCTCAAAGATTTAGTGTAATGAAAAAATCTATTTTCACTAGCAATCCAACTTTGATCGTATTTTAAAGCCACCAATAAAGTCGTATATAAAAATACCAACAGATACAAGAGCTAAGGGCAGAAGATGAATAGTATAACGGGGTGGATAGCCCCAGGTCACTAATAATGCATAAGGAGCCAACAAACCCAGAATAGTAATAGATAGACCAAGAGGAAAATTCAAAAGTGCTTTGGGGCGCCAAACTAAAGCCAACAAGGCCACAAATACCCCCAAAATCGATACAAACCCGGCAATGCCAGGAAATGCGGGCAAAACCTTCCCTGTCAAAACTATATAGATACTATCAGGAAACGGGGAATGTTTAGCAAAATCTAAATTCGTGTGGTCCTTCCTTGTAAGGAAAAACACTCCTCCCACCCACCAATTGCGAAAACATAATAATAATACGCTGAGTATACCTGTCCCCCAGTACCAGGCAAATACCTTCCAATTAAGTTTGAAACGACCCCAATAACCCTTCCAGCTACCGGTCGGACCCTTAACGGGTTCCAAAGCTAAAAATGCTAAGCCAGCAATGGCCCCCAAATGATCCTGTCTGGTCCAATACCCAAACACCCCGAACAGGGTTGCCAGAAAAATGTGTTTCATACTCCCTTCTCTGGATTTATATAAAAACCAAGCGGCCAACATCATAAATATCATGGCATGATTTTCAACCAACCCCTTGCCAATATGATATCTAAAAGCAGTTATCAGGTTAATTGATAAATATACAAAGCTGATAATAAAACCAACAAAAGGAGACATTCGAAACTTTGCTGCAAAGGCAACTATAATAAGGGTACCACCTAAAACACACCATACATCTGCCATATGCTGAACAAAAACACTTTGTCCAAATAACCAATGGTAGATCCCAATAAAATATCGGTAAAGCGGTTGCAAGTAGAAAATATCTTCTCCTGTCCTAAGCCACTCTCCTTCAACCACAATTTTGCGGGCAAACATCTGATAAGTTGTCCAATCATTCCCTGCTCCCCAAATTTTCCACTGGCCAAGAATAGACCACCACTTATTGGCAAAGAAAAATAGCAAGGCTGGCCCGAAAAGGATGAAAACAGATAGAGCAATTCTATCCGTCTGAAAATTCCGGAAATCTTTTTTCCATAATGCGAAGATTAAATAAAAGGTGCCAACTGCAAAGACTGAAAAACCCAGATAAGAAACCCTAGTGGCATCTAAAAAATGTAATATGCTTAATAAATCTGCATAAACAGGAGCCAAGATAATAGGTATAAAAACTAACGCTATACTGAATAATGCAAGTGGTAAATTGAGGATTTGTTTATTAACCAATGAAAAAAATATCGATACGGCCCAGGATAGAAGAAAAATAATAACCCCGCCATCTACGATAAGACTAAGGATTTTATAAAAGCCAATATATTCGAGGGAGTTGGAAGCGTCTTCATAATTTTGCCAAAGAACCTGCCTGCCCAAGTCCGAACTCATCTCTCCGTTAGGATCCACCGATGTCGGGATGAGAGACCAATCTTTACCCTCATAATAGAGTTTTCCAGATACTCTCCATATACCCCCTTCAAGAAGGTGGTATTGTGATTGAGTCGCATCTTTACGATTTTTTGCAGGTGAAAGAATTACACTTTCACCTTTTTCATTTGTCGCCAAAAGAGTTCCATGTTTCACTCCTTCTGCAATGAGAATAAATTTCTCTCCATCTGGAACCAAGATAGCACCCTCAATTTCTATAGCCGGACTAACTTTATCGAAACATTTTGCTCCAGAAACACCGCACCCTTCCCAACATTGCGTTCCCGAAGAATTGCATCCCGAAAGTCGCATCAATACCCAATCTAAAGGGAAGTCCAGCTTTTCGGTCCATGGAGTTTTAAGAATACCAGACGCGTTATCCTTCCAACTCGTAGCATAAGTCCTTACCCAATTATTTTCTTCAACCATTTTAAATGGTTCATATTTTTTAAATTGTTCTTGGGTTAAATTGGGGTGTACCTTAACAAGCCAGCCGCTGGAAGGGCTCCCGCAGAGCAATAGAATTTTAAAGACTAATAATGCACCAATAAATATTATTGGCAGGCGTAACGAAAGGAATCGGTAATCCAGAATTAGTAAGAATGGAACAATAACTATTAAGATTATGGTCTCCACTTCACCCGTCCACGGCAAACCATCAAACCAAGCTGTGATTTCTGATGGAAGAATTAACACTGAACCCAGAAATAAACAACCAAGGACTAAGCAAAAAAAAGAACTGGTTTTTGTCAAAATTTTGGTATTTGATTCAAAATTATTTGAGGTTTTAGATTCGAGCTTTATCATAAACTTAGTACTCTATATTGAATTAGAATTATTTAATTTGCAGGTTTGCAGGCGATCGATTTCTTTATTTATAGCGATGTGCAATTCAAAATTTAGTGCAAGGAGGTAAACACTGTGAGGAACGTTAACATGACTGCCATGAAAAATTATTTATGCCAGTATTGTTATAACCAAATTAAGATAAATTTGACAGGAAAAGAATGGAAGCCCCCTCTAGAGAGGTTCCCTAGGTATGGAAGTCAGAAGACCTATTGGGTCCTAGGTTCAAGACAGGACTGTTGGGTGGCTGCTGGGTTTGGAAATTTTCGGAAATTATGAACACTTTTGGCCTATGATATTTATTGCTCGTGTTTGGTTATATACTTCAGAATCTAAAAATCCGGTCGGAAAATTTATAAGCCAGGCCAACACCAAAATAGAACTGATTGTCGGAACCCACTCCTCGGACTAATGGGCTGTATGCGGCATCTCTGGTCAGTCGTTTGTAACCCATAACCCATTTTGCGTTCCAACGCCGGGTAAAATCTATAGAAAATTTGGAATTTACAGAGATATCTTTCCACCCTCCTCTAGGGACAAAGGCTGTAGGTGTAGATGAAAAAATAGTTTGGTTAGCTTGCGTTTGAGAAACTCCAAAATAGGTTTGCATATAATTTTTATCTGCGAAAGTTGTGGCCGCCTTCAATGTCCAATTAATACGCCTATTTGGATTGATGGAATAGGCCGCTCCGATATCAAATAAAGTTCCTTTATGATTATCTGAGAGATCACTTCGGATTTGAAAGGAAAGAGAGGTCCGACCCATATTATATTTTGCAAACATGCGACCATCAAAGCCGTCACTAATATCGTCAAAACCTTGTAACTTTGCCGAGTCTTTTTCATTTCGACTCTCGTAATAACCTATCGCTCCCCCCAGTTCCAGTTCTCTTTCTTTTAAGACGTAGAACCCCAAACCTCTTTCGTTATTAACAAAAGCCCATTTTCCTATGGAAATATCAATAATAGGCAAGAGGTCGATCTCACTTTCATCGGAGCCTTCATAAAGGGGTCGGTTTATTGCCATGCCTCCTAATGAGAAATTATCTGCTCTCGATGTATCTGGAGAAATAAAAAAAGTCGCCAATACAATGGCTAAAACGATTTGCTTCATAATGTTACAGTCCCAATCATATCGATTTTCTCCACAATACAGATTTAACCTTATCTTCTTATCGTATGATGTTTCTAAAACTAAAAATATAATTGCGATATTTTTAAAAAATATAAATATAGGGCATTAAATGGTCTTTATTCAACAGAAACCCCTAAAAATTCTAGCTATATCACTCTTTTCCGAATTTTGTGGGTTAATGTACTATTTTTTGTATCCAAACTCTTATTTTTGATCTGGAATCTTTTTTTAGTTTCACAGTAATCGATGGGTGGGGTGAAGATTTAGCACTTAAATGATATCTTTATGGACATTGGGAGCTGATTAAGTTAGAGTAATGAGAATCGTTCTCATTCTAGCGCTTGTAATTTAATTCTTTGAATCTAATGAACCTACCCAGTGCAATTGAAACAGATGAAATCATCTGTCAATGCTATCAGGTCACTGAAAGCACCATCCGCAAGGCTATTGCAGAAAAAGATCTAACAGAAATAGATTCTGTTACTGATGAGTGCGATGCAGGGGGTGGCTGTCATTCCTGCCATATCCTCATTCAACTTTTTATTGATGAACATCAGGGGAAATCAACAGCAATGGAAGATTTAGTCCACAATCATGCCCAAAAAGTGAAAAAGAAGGGGATTTTGGGACGCTTTTTTAAAAAATATTAGTTTTGATACGGCTCACCGGAAATATTTTTGAGTGGTCGGGTTGTTTTTATTTACCCCCAATCCCGCAGAATTGATGGTTGCTTCCGTTCAACTGTGTCCTCATTAATTCTCTCCTCACACCCGTTAATTCTTCTTTCCAAATCCTGATCCTTTTGATAACTTGAAATTTGAACGATCTTATAAACCTCTAATCCTCAAATTATATGAAGCCTGAAAATTTTATTTTATACAGTGGTGGCGCACAGGGTTCTGAAGCAGAATTTGGTAAGCAGGCAGAAAAAGTGGGGGCACAAGAAGTAAATTTCACTTTTGATGGTCACAAAGCTGTTCGCACCCGGGGAGTAAGGGTTTTGACAACCGATGAATTACTTAAAGGGGATGTCAGTCTTGCCTATATTGCAAAAATGATGAATCGCAAATTTAATACTGGAAAATTATTTAAAAAAGTTATGCAGAGCATTTGGCATCAGATCAATTGTGCAGAAGAAGTTTTCGTGGTTGGAAAAATTTTGGATGATAATACTGTTAAAGGGGGAACGGGTTGGGGAGCAGAATTTAGCAAGCTGTGTAACAAACCCTTACATGTTTTTGATCAGGAACAGGACTCCTGGTTTAAATGGAGTGGAGACACCTGGAAAAATGAAAAGGCTCCAAAAATTAAACATAAAAACTTTGCGGGTACCGGAACCCGTTTTTTAAATGCAAAGGGTAAAAAAGCTATAAAGGAATTATTTGAAAATTCCTTTACAAAATAATCCACTGTGAAACCCACCCGCGCCGCTTATTTCGATTGCTATTCTGGTATCAGCGGTGACATGATTCTTGGAGCGTTGTTTGACTTGGGAGTGGATCCCAGGAAAATTCGAAAAGCTCTCAGCACTCTGGACCTCAAAGGATATAAACTTAAAACCAAGCAGGTTAAGCGCGGGCTCATCTCGGGCACTAAAGCGGAGGTCCGCATTGATAAATCTCCCCCTGCCAAACCTAC
>JABIXH010000020.1 GCA_018664975.1 Nitrospina sp.
ACCAACTGCCCGCATCGGAAGCTTTAAAACATACGGTGGACCGGTTCCTGCCTTATTGGTTTGATCAAATTGTGCCTTCTATCAAAGCGGGAAAGAAAGTTCTGATCTGTGCACACGGCAATAGTTTGAGAGCTTTGGTCAAACATCTGGATAATGTTAGCGAAGACGATATTCTGGAATTGAATATCCCCACCGGAATTCCTTTGGTCTATGAATTGGATGCGGACTTGAAACCCACCAAACATTATTATCTTGGCGATCAGGAAGCCGCTAAAAAAGCCGCCGAAGCCGTTGCCAACCAATCTGCTAGCCGCAAAGGCAACTAGCCATAACTCATTCTGGTGAGCAAAAAGATATTTCGGCTGAATAAGCCGCTATAAATCCCCCCTGATAAGTGGGGCTGGGGGGGGGGTTGGTTTTAAATTTCCTCCACGGCTAGTGGGGCTGGTTGGATTTTTCTATGAGTAGCATTATGAGGCTGATAGCTGAAGGGGTAATGCCAGAAATGCGTGAAGCTTGCCCCAAAGTAAGCGGACGAATTGCTTCTAATTTTTGAATCACTTCTCTCGAAAGACCAGGAACTCCCTCATATTGAAAACTTTCCGGTATGCGGTAATGCTCCAGCTTCTTCTGTTTTTCGACTAGCTGGTTCTGGCGGTTGATGAATCCCTCATACTTCACTCGAATCTCCACCTGTTCACCCACCAACTGGGGAACATCATCGCCTTCAAAAGCTCGTAGCAAATCGTCATGCGTTACTTCCGGGCGACGTAATAATACGTTCAAGGTTGTAGGGTTTCTCAATTCCTGAATCCCCAATTTGGACAACCGGGAGAGTGTTTCCGGGTTGGGGACCACCGATGTCTTTTCCAACCTTTTTATTTCTCTATCCACAGCACGGTACTTCTCCATACACATTTCAAGCAATGCCTTGTCCACCAGGCCAAGTTGATGTCCTTTTTCCATCAGGCGCTCATCAGCATTGTCCTGTCTTAAAATCAATCGATATTCAGCGCGAGAAGTAAACATGCGGTAAGGTTCCTGCGTCCCTTTTGTCACCAGATCATCAATGAGCACACCGATATAACTATCCATGCGGGTGAGTAGAAACGGTTTTCTTTTTTGCGCTTTGAGGGCGGCATTGATCCCCGCCATAATCCCCTGTCCAGCCGCTTCCTCATAGCCTGAAGTTCCGTTGATCTGACCGGCGTGAAATAATCCACTCACCCGTTTGGTTTCCAGAGTCGGTGTGAGTTGAGTAGGGGGAACAAAATCATATTCCACAGCATAGCCGGGCAAGACAATCTCGGCCTGTTCCAGACCAGGAATCGTGCGTACCAACTGCAATTGCACTTCTTCAGCAAGACTGGTGGAAATACCATTTGGATAAATCCAGTCCGTGTCCAGTCCTTCTGGCTCCAGGAAAATATTATGTGAATTTTTATCCGGGAATTTAACAACTTTATCTTCTATGGAGGGACAATAACGCGGACCTACTCCATCTATCATGCCACTGTATAGCGGTGACAAATGCATATTGTCACGAATGACTTGTGCTGTATGCTCATTGGTTGCTGTGAGGTAGCATGGCACTTGCTCACGATCAATACGGGGAGTCGAAAACGAAAAGGGTCGTGGTACTTCATCTCCGGGCTGAACGGTACATCGGCTAAAGTCAATGCTGTCACGCTTCAATCGAGGCGGGGTTCCTGTTTTCAAACGACCCAACTCAAATCCTGCAGATAAAAATGATTGTGATAGCTTAGTAGATGGTTTTTCTCCCACCCGTCCGGCGGGTCTACTTATAAGCCCAAGATGAATAAGACCATTTAAAAAAGTTCCCGTTGTGATGACCACTGATGAGGCTAGGATTTCTGTCCCAGCGGCAGTTCGCACCCCTTTGATCGTGGAATTCTCAATAATCAGCTCATCGACTTCTTCAAGGACCAGCTCAAGGTTGGCAGTGCTTTCTACAACATGACGCATGGCATCTTTGTATAAGGTTTTATCTGCCTGGGCACGAAAACCATGTACCGCCGGCCCTTTGGACATATTCAAGACTCTGAATTGGATCCCCGTCCGGTCAATAACTTTGGCCATTTCACCCCCGAGGGCATCGATCTCGCGCACAATATGACCCTTGCCCACTCCCCCAATCGCAGGATTGCACGGCATCAGGGCAATTTTGTCGGCCTCCAGGGTGATCAGCACCGTGGAACACCCCATACGCGCTGAGGCCAAGGCCGCCTCGCAACCCGCATGGCCCCCACCGATAACTATTACGTCAACCCTTTTCATCGAATTAAAACCTGGGTGGTGAATGAACTGACTATCTTACAACAATTCAGGGTAAAAATAGAAGTTTGAGTTTGAGTCGCAAAGAATCATCCGCACCCTTAGTGGCCGAGCCTGCCAGGTGTCGGAAAGCAGACCCAATTAATCCTGCCAATAATGTTACCTTGTATAAGAAACGCAAAATTAAATTCCATCCGCAGGAATAATATTTAGAATAAAAGTACAGGTTGCTTTTATAGGTTTCCAAAATAACCTTTTCACGATGCTCAGGCTGGTGTGTACTTTTTCCATGAAGGTGCTGAATCGATGTTTCCGGGAAAAAACAGATTCGTTTTCCATGCTGTCTGGCCCGGCGACAAAAATCATCTTCTTCATTATATAAAAAATAGTTTTCGTCCAGCAGGCCGACCTCTTCGAACAACTCACGATGAATCACAAAACAGCAACCTGAGATCACTAAAGCTTCTTTTGCTGTCATATCCCCCATTCTTTGCAATTCATTGGTAGGTTTATAGAGACCTAAAATTTTCCAGGCCGCGTCCTGAGGTGTGTCTTCCCAAAGCCGGGTTGGACTTAGCTGACCCGATTCATTAATGATGCCGGGCCCAAGAATTGAAAACTCCGAATGTTCCCGCAAATAGTTAGAAATTATTTGAAAACTGTTTTCAATCAGGCATGTGTCAGGATTCAGCAGAGCAACCCACCTTCCTAAAGAAATACGAATACCCTGATTATTAGCGGCAGAGAAACCTTTATTTTTGTCATTGCATACCAGTCGCACATCAGGAAAACGTTCCGAAACAGAAGCGTTGGTTCCATCGTTGGAGGCATTGTCCACGACAATGATTTCAAATGAGATCCCCTCCGTTTTCGCATAAACAGATTCCAGGCAGTCCAAAAGAACATCATGCGTGTTGAAACTGACAATGATGATGGAAAGATCAATCTCCGCTGATTTTTCAAATTTAAATGCTGTCACTTATATTTCATCCAGAACGGACTGGTAAATTTCCGTTATTTTCTGAGCAGATTGATCCCAGGAAAAACGTTGACGCACCATTTCTTGTCCAGAGTCTGCCAAGGCTTGGGCTTGATCCGGGTTTTCCAGTTTCGCAAGGATGGCACGATAAAGTGCCGGGATATTGCCCGGTGGAACTAAAGTTCCTGTCACTCCATCTTCAATAAATTCTGGAAGTGCTCCGACCCGACTTGCGATGATGGGCAGTCCCGCTCCCATCGCTTCAGCCATAGATAATCCGAAGCTCTCAATGCGGGAAGGAAAAACGCCAATCGCGCATTGGCTGATAAATTTTTGAATGGCCTCTACATCCATCCAGCCATGAAAAATTACCCGATCCGCTACTCCAAGTTCCTCGGCTTGTTTGCGATAGGATTCGGTCATATTGCCTTCGCCAATCAAATGAAGTCGAACCTCTGATACCCGCCCCGCAACCTCCTTAAGCGTGCGGAGAAGTTCGGGAATTCCTTTCTGGTCTTCCATCCGTCCCCACAAGACTAAATCTTTGGAGTCCCCTTCCTGCCTTTTCACCTCAAACCAGGACGGGTCTATGCCTGGAGAAACCACCATCACCTGCTGCCCTTTTTTCTTTCCTAATCCCCTAAGGACCAGCTTTCTTGAAAACTCGCTGAAGGTAATAACCCGAGAGGCATTAAATGCTGAAGAACGTAATAGATAATTATTGAGGGATTTTAAAAAAGAAAGTGGACGTAGCATCCCGCGAATCATTCCGGTTTCCGGCATCATATTTGCGTGGCTGGTAAACAGGTAGCCGGCCGAATATTTCCTGGCAACATTGCTGGCAAAAAATGCTTCTTCCGCATTTCCATGCACAATATCAAATCGCTCCCATTTCATCAGACGTCCCAAAGCACGAGAAAAGGGGAATATGTCCAGATTTAATGTTGCGCAATTAAAATGGGAAGTCCAATGTACGGTATAAGGGGTGGTTGCTGAAATTTTTTCACCAAGGCTTTTGGAATAAAGCACATGAACATCATGCCCCATTCTTTGCAAGGCACAGGCAAGGTGATGCACTGCCAATTGCCCTCCACCCGCAAAGGCAGACCAGGGAGAAGAATAAATAGTAAGACAAATTTTCATAGCAAACCAACAAACCCGCCAGTCGACTGGACCTGGGATCGTGATATCCAGCTCTAGCCTTTATGAGTGTTATTTCTCACATCCCGAATGGGTGGGATACAACGGGCAATGGCTTAACAAGCGGATTGTCCAGGGGTCTCTGCCTAACCTACCCCTTTCTACCCCTCCGGGGCACAAATGCTACGGAAACATATAACGGGAGCGAAGGTACTAATGGGGATATTTCAACCACCCACGTAAATGGATGGTGCCGAAGAGAAGACTCGAACTTCCACACCCTTTCGGGCACATGAACCTGAATCATGCGCGTCTACCAATTCCGCCACTTCGGCATATCTGCTTGCCACCGTAATCTTCTGCTGGCAAATGGTAATTCCTTCAAACTGTGGGAAAACGCTTTCTCACCCGTGATACTCCTCGGGACAATTTTTTGCCCGAAGGGGAACAACGAGTAATTTCCATCTGTTTCCCATGCTAGTGGGGCGTATTATAGCAAATGGAATTGAAATGGCAAAGAATGCCTTAATTTGTCCTTGCCTTAATTTGTCCTTGCCTCAATTATATTTTTAGCACATAAAATAAAACCAAACTGGACAAGCCAAAGGAATTGATGCTAAGAAGAAAATGAAATTTCAATGAATTCCGCATTTAATAATCAGGTAACCCATAGAATTTTCCTTATTTAGAAACCAAAAAAGCATATTCAATTTTTCAGATGAAAACAACCCTTTCCAAAATGAAATTTGCAATTTTCTTGTCGATCCCAATTCTATTTTTTCTTTTTATGTTGGAAATCGGGTTAGGGATTTGGGGAGATACTCAGCCCAACCGGGTCCTTTGTTATGACCCTATTCTGGGAAGATCCTACTGCCCCAATACTAATGGGTATTTGAAAAATAATCAGGTCAATTCCTACATCGAAGTTAACGCGGACGGGCTTTTGGGTAAAAATTACCCCATTGCCAGAACCCCCGGAAAACTCAGGGTCGCAGTTTTGGGAGATTCCTTCACATCCGGGGAAGCGGTGGCCGCCGATAAAAAATTCGTTGGCGTATGGGAAACTAAATTATCCGAAATTTTTTTACCCGGAGTCGAAGTGATCAATTTTGGGATAGGAGGAACAGGAACCTGGCAACAATTACAAAGATTCCATGTAAAAGTGCGGAAGTATAAACCAGACTTAACGGTCCTGGCTTTCTGCTGGTGTAACGATGTTGGGGATAATCGAAGCCAATATATTAGTAAAGCCGATGACCGAAATCCGCTACTCGATGAATATGAAATTAACAATTGGACAAAGTTGCAAGTAAGGCGAAAATACTTTAATAAATGGATTTGGAACCACAGCAACCTATATCAGTTCACCCGAACCCGATACAATCATCTTGAACATTTCGTAAAGAGATTATTTTTGCCTGACTATATGAAGGCAACGGCCCCCCCCTCACACCTGCTAAAAGAGGCAGCCTACGATCGACAAAGTAATGAGCTACAACAGAGTATTGATCGGCAAAAAAAGATTCTCCAAAATAATGTTCTGAAAAATGATGTTGTGAAAAATGATGTTGTGAAAAATGATGTTGTGAAAAATGATGTTGTGAAAAAAGATGTTGAGAAAATTCCCGGAGGAGTTAAAAAGGCGGAAAAATCCATTGAGAAAAATACTAAATCGATCGACATCAAATTTTTTCCGGATTTCAAAGATACGTCATCTATACACGATGATTTATTTTTCTTTGACTCGGAGGGCTGGAAGTTATCAAGAAAGCTGATCATTAAACTACATAGTGAGGTGCGGGAAAACGGGAGCAAGTTAGCAGTGATCCATTTTGGTGGTAATAGTCATCTACACAGCTTCGTATCGCTACTTCCCATAATAGAATTTGAACGATTTTTGTCCGATCAAGGCATCGAATATTTTAATGTATATGAACTTTTCGCTCAAATGAAGGTCGCGGATCTCGAGAAATATTTCATCCCTAATGACGGGCATTTCAGCGAGGCGGGTCATGCTAAGTTTGCCGGAATGGCAATAAAATTTTTGACTAAATTGCTACAAACGAAACCATAAACCTTTGCCTCAATTATTTTGAAGGTCATTTATTTACAGTTTCTATATGTTCCAATTCGGCCTCAGCCTCTTCTTCTGCTTTGATCAAAGACTGCATGGACATATGATCTTTAAATATATAAAATACCCCCCCGGAAATTAAAACAATAAAGCTCACTGCCCAGGAAACCATTCCAAAGCTGACTGACGTCACCTCAGCTTCGCCCATTATCCCATGCAAAGCAATCAAAACTCCCGCATTAAAGGATCCTAAAAAACCAGGGGTTGGAAGTATAGTTATAAGAACACAAACCATGACGGTTAATAGCAATAAAGAGTCCAAGGACTTGTTCTGCAGATCAAAGGCATAATAAAAAGGATAATAGATAGCGATAAACAACAACCATAACACTACAGATAAAAAAATGATTTTCATGAGGGCACCAGGATCCTTAATTATTTTGCATCCCAGCGCAAACTCGCCCACCATTAATAAAACTTTCTTTTTCCACTTATCCGAAAGAGGTTTTACCAACCAACCTATAAACGATTTAACTTGTTTCTCTCTGTAAGCCAATAGAAACATAAAGCATAGCAAACCCAAAACCATTACTCCGCAAAACTTTCCAAACCCTGTCAGCATGGTTTGAACAGACACTCCTGAAAATATCAGTTGCGAGTCAAACATATCTACATTGACTACAAAGACCCATACGAACAAGATCAGTAGACAAATCAAATCAAACAAACGCTCGACAATTATGGTAGAAAAGGCTCCAGAAAAAGTAATTCCTTGTTTTTTCCCCACCAGATAAGCACGTAGAAACTCCCCCGCTCTAGCAGGAAGGATATTTCCCATAAAACCAATCATAAGGGGTGCATAAATTTCCTTAACAGGTATATCCTTAAAGGGGCGAAGTAGAATTTGCCAACGATAAGCTCGAATCACATAGGTTGAAAGTGTTATTACAAATGCTGGCAGGATATAAACCAACTCTACTTCCTTAAAAGAGACGATCAATTCATCCAACGAAATGTTACGCAGAGTGTAATAAAGGGCAATCACTGCGATGGCAAGACCTATAATTAATTGGCGGGCTTTTTTCAAATTTTCTTCTCCAGCAATATTTTCTTGGTTTTTTCAATGTCCTGATTAATCTGAACGACCAGATCGTCTGCGGACTTAAATTCTATTTCATTACGAATTCGTGCTACAAACTGAACTTCAATTTCATGATTGTAGATCACTTGGTTAAAATCAAAAATATGCACCTCGACACTTAACCGGTCACGATTAAATGTTGGATTAAATCCAATATTGGCGACTGCATCATAAAAATTATTTTCATAAGCGACTCGAACGGCATATACCCCCGTACCAGGTATCTGGACCTTGCTGGTGTCAATATTTGCGGTCGGAAACCCGATAGCCTGACCGGTTTTATAACCAGAAATAACCGGACCCAAGATGGAATAATCTCTGCCCAAAAATTGACGTGCCCTTTCTACCTGGCCTGCTTCTATAAGTTCCCGAACATGGGAACTACTCACTGTATGCCCATTGACCTTAAATGGTTCCACGACATGCACCTTAAATCCAAACTCCTCCCCCATTTTTTTTAGGTAAGGAATCGTCCCCTCCCTTCCGCGACCAAATGCGTAGTCGAAACCAACGACAACCTCCTTCACCCCGATTTTTTCAAATAAAATATTTTTGGAAAAATCACGAGGTCGCTGGTCTGCAAATTGGCGGGTAAAATCTGCGCAAATGACGAGGTTGATTCCAAAGGATCCAATCAACTCCATCTTTTTTTTGAAATGGGTCAGTAAGGGGGGCACCTTTTCTGGTGCTATGATCTTTAACGGATGCGGCTCGAAGGTAAAGGCGATAGGCGTACCTTCATTTACTACAGCTAATTCCGCCGTTTTGCGGAACAAAGTCTGATGGCCTACATGCACCCCGTCAAAATTACCTATCGCCATCACGGGATAAGGAATGGGGCCGGTTATATTTTTTGTTCCTCGAATAATTCTCATAAATCTGCC
>JABIXH010000278.1 GCA_018664975.1 Nitrospina sp.
ACAACGGGCCTGTTCTTCGCTCAACCCTAACCCCATAAGAATTTTGGAAGGTTCTTTAGATTGAGCACTACAGGCGCTACCCAATCCCACAAAAATATTTTTTTGTTCAAGATGGTGCAACACAACTTCTCCTTCAACAGGGGGAAAGGAAAAATTAACCATGCCGGGTGATTGATGTGTCACATTGTTACCAATCAGTGAATTAAAACGAATATTCAATTCAGGCAGTTGCTCTTGTAAAATTTTTAGCCCGTGAACTAAATGGTGACACAGGTTTTCAAGATGTTTTTGAGTTTGCTCAGCGCACACCACGGCATGTTTAACAGCTGTCTCCAATCCCATTATTAGTGGCAATGGGAGGGTGCCGGATCGAACTCCAAATTGCTGTTTGCCTCCATGCATTTGTGGATTCAAAACCAACCTGGAATCATAAATTAGCAAACCAATCCCTTTCGGCCCATGAATTTTATGACCTGAGATTGAATAGCCTGCAAGCCCTTTCCACATATCAGGGTTCAGCACAATTTTTCCAATTGCCTGGACTCCATCCAAAAATAGCTTAGTCTGCGGAGATTCCTTTTCTAAGGCAGAAATAACTTGTAAAGGATCATTCACCGTGCCCAACTCATTATTCACATGAGAAAGGCAGAGAAGCTTCACACGATTCTCTTTTATAGTGACAATCGAATTTAAATCCAATCGGCCCTCCACTTGAAAAGACAGCAAAGAAAGCGGATCGTTGCCAAACTGTTTAAAAAAAGCAAGGCTCTCGGTAACACTTGGGTGTTCCAGTCCAAGAAAAGCAGTTTTTTTGTCTGGAAAACATAACCCCTTTATAAAAAGATTATTGGACTCCGTTCCACCACTGGTAAATAGAATACGATGCGATGAAGGTATTTGGAGGTGTTCAGCAATGGATTCAGTCGATTTTTCTATAAGGCGTTTCGCGTCCAGACCTATTCGATAGGGCGTTCCACTATTCGCAAAATACTTCTGCATCGCTTCTTGAATCCGCTCTGCAACCTCCCGATTCATCGGTGTGGTCGCGGCATTATCGAGATAAACCATTCGTCCTCACACTTTAAGGTACATAGGGGTCCAGTAGTTTTTGTTCCATTCCCAATTGATCTAAAATTCGAGCGACCACAAAATCCACAAGTGACTCGAAACTATTTTGCCCCTGATAAAATCCTGGAGACGCTGGGAGAATCAAAGCTCCAGCCTGATCCAGAGCTAAAAGATTTTTCAAATGAATGGTGCTAAAAGGAGTTTCACGCGGAACAAGTATCAATTTTCTTTTTTCCTTTAACATGACATCTGCAACGCGTTCTATCAAGGTCCCTGATACCCCGGCGGTTATCCTTCCCAGCGTTCCCATACTGGCAGGCACCACCACCATTGCATCAACATTAAAAGAACCGCTTGCGATAGAGCTATTCATGCGCGAAGTTTTATGCAAAGTCACCTGGTCACCTGAAAAATAGGCGGGTGAAAGACCTAACTCTAACTTCAACAATTCCGTTCCCCGATCGGAGATAATCACATGAATCTCTGCCTGAGTTTTAAGACAATCAAAAAGGCGCTTGGCATAACAAACTCCGCTTGCTCCAGTGATTGCCAGTACAATTCGTTTCATCTAATTAAAGTCAAATAGGTCATCAATCTCAGCCAGAACTTTTTCATGAATATCTGATATCGAACCAACACTCTCAATAAATCTTATGTTTGGCCCATTAAAGCCTTTAAATATTTGCTGAACCTTATTTAAATAATCCAGGTTTTCAAACGCACTTTTTTGATCTCGGGATGATTCAATTCTCTCCAAACAAGCTTCAGCAGAGTTCAAGAAAATCAAAACCCGATCAGGAATCGGAGCAAACTTTTCATTATCCAATCGGATTTGATTCGGGTCCAGTCCCAAAGCTCCCTGGTACGCGGCAGTCGAAAAATAATATCGATCCATGATCACCACCTTATTTTTCTGCAACGCTGGCAGAATATTGGTTTCAATATCCTCCTTCCGGTCATTGACAAACCAGCTTAACTCCTCCTGCGGAGTAATATCCTGCCGGCCTTCACTGAGAAGTCTGCGAATTTTCATCCCCCATGTGCCGCGGGTAGGTTCTGCTAAAGCTATATTTGGTACCTGCTTTTCACTTAATGAATTTGCCAACAGACTGCATTGAGTGCTCTTACCTGTCCCATCTATTCCCTCAAAAACAATTAAAACTCCCCGTGCAAGCTTCAAAGCTCCCCTTCCTGAAAATTGTTAAACAATCCCAGTCTATAAAATTTGAGCGGAATTTACGAATTAATTAAAAAATCAAAAAAAGCGTAATGTAATTTAACTCAGGCAGGTTTACAAGCTTTAAAGGAGGGTAAAAGAAAATAGATGGAATCCTCGCGATACTAACTATCACACTAAATTCGCAAGGATTCCGAGGGAATTAAATAATTTTGTTACCTTCAATATTTAAACTGACCTACAAGGACTTGTAAGTCTGCGGCCATCTTTGCCAACTCGTTCGCCGCCCCCTGGTTCTGAAGAATTCCTTGAGAGGTGTCCTTAGCGGCCTGGGCCACACCGCTAATATTCTCAGTAATTTCATTAGTTCCCTGGGCGGCCTCTCCCACATTACGGCCGATCTCCGCCGTAGTTGCCGTCTGCTCTTCAACAGCGCTGGCAATCGTATTGGAAATATCATTAATCTGGTTAATGATCATGCTTATTTCCCCTATCGCATCCACAGCACTACCCGTATCAGTTTGGATGGCCTGGATCTTTGAACTTATCTCATCCGTAGCTTTAGCCGTTTGATTCGCCAACTCTTTCACTTCATTAGCGACTACCGCAAAACCCTTACCCGCTTCACCAGCCCTCGCCGCTTCAATCGTGGCATTTAATGCCAAAAGGTTGGTTTGTTCAGCAATCGAAGTAATGACCTTAACCACCTGACCCACCTCAGCACTGCTATCCCCTAATTTTGTTATGGTCGCGTTGGCATTGTCAGCAACCTGAACCGCGGACGAAGCCACTTTTGCCGCCTCATTAGCATTTTGAGCGATCTCTCTAATACTTGTCTCCATTTCTTCCGCTCCGGTGGCAACGGTTTGTACGTTCCTGGTAACCTCCTTGGAAGCCGCCGTAACCACATTAGCCTGGGCAGAAGTTTCTTCGGCCGTACCCGCCATTTCCTGGCTGACCGAGGTCATTTCCTCTGAAGAAGAGGCTAAAGTTTGCGCCGTGGTGGCCATTTTTTTAATATTTCCTCTGAGGTTCTCAAAAAAGGCCTTTAACCCTGCCCCCATTTGCCCAATAGCATCTGTTCCATTAACCGTAATCTCCTGAGTAAGATCTCCTCCAGCGGCGGCAGTGACAACTCCAAGCATACTATCAACGTTATCCTGAAGTTCCTTGGCCACTTTTCTTTCTTGTGCCTGTCTTTCTAGAACCTCTTTCTTCTCACGCTCTTGCCTTTCCTGCAAGTCATGCGCCTCTTGGCGTTCTTTTTCCTGTTGCTCAATGGCCTGCTGTCTTTCTCTTTCTTCGGATATCTTCTTCTCTTCCAATTCCCTTGTCATTTGTTGAAAGGCAACCGCCAAATCTCCTTTCAGATCATATTTTCCGTCCAATTTACCCGCCGCGATATCTTCAGCCTGCCTCGCAATTTGTTGCATGGAGTCGGTCATATTGTTATAAGCAATCGCCAACTGGCTAATTTCATCGGTAGATTCTACAGCTAAATTATCCTGTTTTAAATCCCCTTCAGCTATGGCTCTCATGGAAACCATAAGGACTCGAAGTCTTCTCGCAATACTTCGCGAAAAGATAATGGAACATATGGATCCAAAAGCAATAGCCACTACAATTAAAACAAGGGAAACACTTCGAATAGCGGCGTTAGCATCCACAACTCTTTTACCCGCCTCATTAACACTGATTTTTGCCTTTTTGAGTAGTTTATTCAGCTCTCCATCAATTGTCAGAGCCTCACTACGACCATCTGAAACCATCGAATTTCCCAGAACCCGATTCTCATCAATATAAGCGTCAACAGATGACAATAATTTTTCCGAATAAATTTCAATCTTAGGTTGGATTTTTTCAACCAGCTTAGGATCCGTTTTCTTAAAATCCGCCAAAATTTTATCCAGTTTCGCCTTTTGCGCCATAGCATTGTCTTCAGCTTCATTCTGCCAACTTACCGCAAGATCTGTCAGCCAATAACGTAGTTCGGAAAAAGTACTGGAGGCAGTGCTCACTGCCTCCAGCCTTTTCATGGATTCTTGTTGGACCTGAATCACATCATTCGCTTTTCCCAACTCATTAAAAACATAAAGCAAGGACCCAGCCAATAAAAGGAGGATTAAACCATTAAGAAGTATAATTTTCGCTCCAATATTCAAGTTAAGTCCTTTCATTGCACTGTGCTCCCTAAAAGTTAGTTATAGATAACAAAGCTGATTGCGCCACCCAGCTCTCCCAGTTTTCCGCCTTCTTTTTTACCACCGGTAATATCCTTTTCACCTTTGGGCTCACCGTGACAATTCAAGCAGGCTTTTTTGTAATATTCTGGGAGAATGAGTCGAAATGCACCCTTGCCCTTATGCTTGGCATCAGCTGTGAAAACTTTATTCTTTTCATAAGAAGCACTCTTGAATTTATTTTCAATAACATCCGCTTCCCATTTATCGGGACGGTTAGCCCGGTTGCGAACATAGCTTTTAGGTGCCGTTAACTTTATGTATGCTTTGCCACCAATATTTTTATTGAAACCATCGCCCATCTGTTTTGCAAATATAGCCGGCAAAAATCCTTTTAAACCTTTACCCTTTTCATTGATCAATGCCTGGGCATTGTTCATGACATCCTTGATAGCATCTAGCAACGCTGTCTGAGTTTGTCCTTTCAGAGATCCGGCATCTGCCATTGCAAAATCGTTTCCCGTTGCCTTTTTATAATTTTCTTTGGTTTTTGCGATCACAACATCGGCAGAAAGCCCTTTATCCCCTTTTGAAGCGTCGTTAATTAGTTTTTGACTTTTAGCGACAACACCTCGTGCGGCACGGTAAATTGTGGTTATTTCCGTCCCTATCGCAACCTTATCCTCATTGGACAAAGCGGCCCCGGCGGGAACCGTGAAGAAAAAGGACAGCATCAATACAGCCAGGCCGAAAGACAGGGTCCGTGCTAAAAACTTGTTCATTTCCATAAAATTTTCCTCCGAAAAATTTTCAGGTTTAAACGCTTTGACAATATCAAAATTTCAAACAGTTCTGATGGAACAAAATAATTTTAGCCCTACTATTAGAACTCGCCCAACAGGTACTGAAACCGATAGATTAGGAATATTCCTACAATATAATAAATCTTTGCCATTTAGCAACTATTTTTACATATACAGTAAAAGTTATTTTTCAAGAAAACAAATAACTTTAATAATTTCAAATAGATCTAATAATAACCATTAACCCAAGAATATTTCAATAATTGGGAAGGGAGGAATGCAGAAAGAATCCAGCGGGGTGAGTATTAATCACCCCCCGGGATATCAGGCAAGCATACCTTTCAGAAAGTTTTTAGTATTTAAAACGGCTAACCAGATTTTGCAATTCTGTAGCCATATTGGCTAATTCATTGGCGGCAACCTGATTTCTACCTACCCCTGCGGAGGTATCCTGAGCCGCCTTAGCCACGCCGGAAATGTTTCGGGAAATTTCTTCCGATCCCGTAGCGGCATCGCTAACATTACGGCTGATTTCAGCGGTTGTCGCCGTTTGTTCTTCTACAGCACTAGCAATAGTATTGGAAATATCATTGATTTGATTAATCACCTTGCTAATCTCATCAATGGCTCCAACAGCCCCCTGTGTATCATCCTGAATTGCCTGAATTTTAGAACTGATTTCATCAGTAGCCTTCGCAGTTTGATTTGCAAGTTCTTTAACCTCATTGGCAACAACGGCAAAACCCTTGCCCGCTTCACCGGCCCTTGCCGCCTCAATCGTGGCATTCAAGGCTAACAAATTGGTCTGTTCAGCAATAGAGGTAATAACTTTTATAACCTGGCCAATTTCTGCACTGCTGGCACCCAGTTTTCCCACCGTAGAATTCGCGGTTTCTGCTACGGTCACCGCATTGGCGGCAACTCTGGCCGCCTCGTTGGCATTTTGGGCTATTTCCTTGATACTGGCGCCCATTTCTTCAGTGCCTGTAGCCACCGTTTGAACATTCCTGCTGATTTCTGACGAGGCATCGGAAACCACATTGGCCTGGGCTGTGGTTTCCTCGGCATTACCTGCCATTTCCTGGCTCACCGCATTCATTTCCTCAGAGGAACCTGAAAGTTTTGTAGCCATATCCGCTATTTTAGAAATATTACCTCGAATGTCTGAAAGAAATTTATCGAGTCCCTCACCCATCTTGCCAATGGCATCCTCACCCTTGACCTCAATGGAGTTGGTTAGGTCGCCTTGAGCCGCAGAGTCCACCACAACAAGCATGCTATCTACTTTATGTTTCAAGTCCTCAGCTTGCTTCTGATCTCTTGCGACCAATTCCTGCGACTCTCTTTCATTTCGAAGTTTTTCAGTTATATCTTCCCAAGTGACCATTGGCCCAAGATAGTTCTGATCATGATCGTAAAGAGCGGAAACCAAAAGGTCCAGATTGGCCTCACCGACAACAATTTGAGCACGGTGGGGCAGATTTTTCGGATCGGAAAGAATTTTTCTGGCGGCGGCCGGGTTTTTATGGAACACATCGATCGACTTACCAACCATATCTTCCACTTTTACCCCTATAGCTCCCTCGATATTTCTCAAGACCTCTTGGCCTGCCGGATTGAGATACGCCAGATTCAACTCCTTGTCGGCATACATCATATTGACCGGGTTATTCTCCACAAGCCCTACAATTTGTGCCATCTGCTGGTCAGATTTCACTTTCTCCGTTACGATTTCCCAGGAAATCATTGGGCCTAAATAATTCTGGTTTTGGTCTATGACAGCGCTGATATCCAGGCTAACCGACTCCGGGCCAACAGTGATCAGTGTCTTTACTGGCAGGTTTTTGGGATTGGAAACGATATTTCTTTGGTGCTGGGGATCCTTATGAAAAATATCTATGGACTGCCCAATTATATTCTCCGGTTTTACAGGAAGATGTTCTTCCAATCTCTTAAGAATATTCATTGATTCGGGGTTCATAAATTGAACAATCAAATCCGTTCCCGCAAACATGGTTCCCTTAGGTGTGTTCTCCATCGCAGTTCACTCATGTCATGAATCAAAGTGGCAGGCAGAGGAATACCATCTTTCATAGTTTTATGATCATAGGAGATTTTCAGACCGGTATCATTTCCCTTAACCTTCTTGATGATACTTTTCACATAATACCCACGCAGGGTTTTGTATTGGTCAATGATCGAAACAGCGTTTTCTTTGCTTGCTTCAATTGTATTGGTCAAACTGGCATTGGAAATATAAATGATCAGACCGACAATACTGACCCCTAAAATTCCTACGATGGAGAACATGATTTTCCCCAAATGCTGTTTTAAAATATCCTCATTCATTTGCTTATAACCCCGCTTTTATGTATAAAAATTTAGCAGTCCATATCCTGGCAAATCAAAACTAATAAGCACCACTTTCAGTTAGTGTAATTTAAAAAAGGATAAAATAATACCCATACCCAACTTAGTCAAGTGTTATTTTTGAAATACCAAATGAATTAAAACTTAAACTGGCCCACCAAATTTTTCAAGTCATTGGCCATAACCGATAATTGTTCGGAAGCTTTTTGGGTTTGGCTGACCCCCTGGGAAGTATTATCTGCCGCTTGCGCTACACCCAGAATATTTTGATTGATCTCAGAGCTTCCCTTCGCCGCTTCATTAACATTTCTGCCAATTTCAGCTGTAGTGGCAGTTTGCTCTTCAACAGCGCTGGCAATGGTGTTTGAGATATCATTGATCTGATTAATGATCACGCTGATTTCACCGATAGCCTCTACCGAGCCCTTGGTATCCCCTTGAATGGCTTGGATTTTAGTGCTGATCTCTTCCGTTGCCTTGGCCGTCTGGTTCGCCAATTCCTTGACCTCGTTGGCTACAACGGCGAACCCTTTGCCCGCCTCCCCTGCCCGGGCCGCTTCAATCGTCGCATTCAAAGCCAACAAATTGGTTTGCTCGGCAATAGAATTGATCACCTTGATAACCTCACCTATCTCCGCACTGCTTTCACCCAGTTTTCCAACCGTCTCATTGGTGGTCCCGGCTACTTCGACTGCTGATGCCGCCACCCTTGCGGCTTCATGGGCATTGTGGGAAATTTCCTTAATACTGGCACTCATTTCCTCAGAACCTGTAGCCACGGTTTGAACATTACGGCTGATCTCCTCTGATGCGGCAGATACAACATTGGCCTGGGCTGAAGTTTCTTCAGCGTTCCCCGCCATTTGTTGACTCACCGAAGCAAGTTCACCCGAAGCGTCACCCAATAATTGGGCGGTCTTGGATATCTCACTAATACTTTTTCTTAAATCCTGTAAAAAAGCATCCAGCCCCTCTCCCATTCTGCCAATAGCGTCATCTCCTCTAACAGAAATGGTTTTGGTCAGGTCTCCCTGAGCCGCCGCAGTTACAACCTCAAGGATGCTATCCACATTATCCTGAAGTTCCTGAGCCACCTTTCTTTCCTGTTCCTGTCTTTCCAGAACATCACGTTGCTCACTTTCCTGCCTTTCCTGCAAGTCAAGCGCCTCTTGACGCTCCTTCTCCTGCAGTTCTACGGCTTGTTGTCTCGCTCTTTCTTCGGATAATTTCTTTTCCTCAGTCTGATGAACCATTCTTTCCAACGAGCTTTCAAACTCTCCCTTCAAGCCAAACTCAGACTGGCTACTCTTCCCTCCAAGAATTTCTTCTGAATGTCGGATGAATTTTTGCAATCCCTCCACCAGAGTATTACAGGACTGGCTCAAAACACCCACTTCATCATTAGATGTAACCGCTAGCCTTTCCTGATTCAAATCCCCATCAGCCGTCCTACTTAATACCGCCGAAGTACGCTGAATTGGGCGGATAACGACCTTGGTCAAGAACAACGCGATCCCGATTTGAATGATCAATGCCAGGATACCCGACCCGGTATTGGCCAAATTCAAATTTTCCTGATTTACGAATCAAACATGATTTTTAAATTCCTGAGCTAAATTACTACTTTCAAATCTCAGCTTATTAGATTCCAACATAATATCTGCTTGGGCTTTTCTATAAGCTTCTGAGTTTACCTCTGCATCAACCAGATCCTTCACATGTTGAACATACTTTTTGAATTCTGCTTCGAGAGTAACGATATGTTTCTGAATTCCATCATGATCAATGGCTTCCATCCTGGCCATTTTTTTCATTTTCAAATCTACCGGATATTCACCGCCAGTTTTAGCGGCTTGTAAAGTCTGGGCAAATATTTTTTTGGCGGTTTCATACTCGCTTAATGAGGCGTTCAATTCTGCCCTACCCGTTACCGCATCATTTGAAAATAAAGTTTTAAACCGCCGAATACCCAGCATGTCTCCTACTTTAAACTCAACACCCATTCTCTGAGTATGGCAATCGGCACATGCCGCAACAGTGGCAATGTCAGCAGTATAGACATCCACATAAAGCTTTCCGTCTTCTTCAATGGTTTTAGTGAATACTTTATCCGGATTATTTTTTAAAAATTCATTCGCTTCCCGATCTAAATCGGTTTTGAGTCCTTGAGCTGGATTGACGGGCCTCTCAGCTATGATATCCACATCAAGGCTACTGCCTTTTTTGAATTTTTCGTTCACCATCCGAGCGAAGGTAGCAGGAAAAGGAACAGCGGGATGGGGTTCACCGGCCGGGTCCATACTGATTGCAAGCTTAATACTTTTAGCCGTTTTAATAACAGACTTGGTGTAAGTCCCACGCATGATAGTGATGTATTTATTAAGGGATACAATTTTACCTTCCAGGCTCTTTATGCGCCCTTTAGCCATGGCATAGCCGAAGGCCGCTTTTCCCATAGCCTGAGTTAACATTGTCTGGCGACCCAGCGCATCCATGACCAGGGAATCTTCAGCAATTTTTGTGGAATAATGATCTATAACCGCACCAGCAATCACTACAAGAAAAGATAATATTGCAATCGCGCTATATACTTTTTGCTGGATCGATAAACTTTTCATCTTTTGAACTCCCTGGCAACCGCTATTCGGTTATAAATTAAAAACACCGTTTCGCCCCTGAGGACTAAAATGTATTATTGGATTAGAATTTGATTCTTCTACCATTTTCGATGTAAATCAGTCAATGACATTACTCTATTTACATGTCACATTCTCAAATAATTTGTCACAATCAGGTAAAAACCAGGTTTAGTAAGCAATTCGATCATGTCTTACGAAAATTTTTATCCCTAGAGCTTAAAAAGCTAAAATTACCTCCCGGTTGCTTTTCCTCAATGATTTCTGGATAATAATTTTTCAATAGTTTAAGAAATTAATTAAACCTGCCATATTAAAGGAAGAATAAATGAAAGACGGGGTTTATTAAGGTGAGAAAGTTCTGGAGAGTCTTTGGATGGGTATTTTTGGGCATTTTTTTGCAGTTCAAGTTTAACGCACTCTATGGGATTGTATTTCTTGAAAACCTTAATTTTCATGACCGAACCTATTGGGTGGAAATGACAATGACTCCAACAGAGGAGAGCCTTAGGATATTAAAAGTTAAAACCACCGTTCATCATTCCCTCGGCCCCGACTATTTCGCAAACGTATATATTCCTGATCAATATAGGGTATTGAACGAAACACCTTATGCCGGAGCAGAGGCCCTACCTGGTTATCAGGCTTTTAAAATGAATATGAAACGTAAATATCGCGATGTGTTGGGAGAAAAAAACTTCATAATCGCGCCACAAAAATTGGAAGAAGATATTCCGGAAAAACCCATAAATGTACATTTTGAAAACCTTAAACAACGCCTGCATTCAGACGAGACGTACCTGATCTCTACCACAAAAAATAAAACCCGGCTGGAAGGACCCGAGATGGCAGAAGCCACTTACCCGCAAAAGTTGGGAATGTAGATTCATGTCCCGCAGAACAAAAGAATTTAAAGACTATTATTCCATCCTGAAAGTATCTCAGAATTCAAGCCAGGAAGAGATTAAGAAGTCTTTCCGCAATCTTGCTCTGGAACTCCACCCGGACCACAACCCTGATGACCCGGAAAGTGAAGAAAAGTTCAAGGAAGTGACTGAGGCCTATGGAGTACTGAGCGATCCACTCAAGAAAAATGAGTATGACCGATTTCGGGCAGATTACCATGCAGGGCGTACAACAGGCTCTTCAAATTTTCATTACTCTCAGGAAGACATTTTTTCCAGCATGTTCC
>JABIXH010000150.1 GCA_018664975.1 Nitrospina sp.
CAATCCTAAAACCCGGATTTATGAATGGCCTGAATGCAAGGGCTACCCTAAAGATTCGAAGGGTTATATCAATTTTGGAAGTCTGCTTGACGCAGAGACTTTGGGCTATAGAGCTTCTCGAAGATGTGAGACGGAATAAAAGCAATCCTGGATTACCCAACGGGATCAAGTAGCGTATTTATTCAAGGTCAGGGCTAGAAAAATATCTTAAGCATTTTGTCTAAGAGATCATGGCAACTAAAGAACTAATATTTGTAGTGGATACAGACATCACTCATCGGGAAATGATGGTGAGGTGGCTTAAGGACCAGGGCTATCAGATTAAAGTTTTTGATAATGGTGAACTTTGTCTGAATATGCTGGATGAAAATCCGGCCGCCATTTGTCTGGATATCAACATGCCGGGATTATCGGGCCTGGAAATTCTTAAACGTATCCGTCTTGCAAATAGGGACATCCCGGTTATGGTTATTACCAAAAACGATGCCCTGGGTCCCGCTGTGGAAGCCATGAAAATTGGCGCGTTTGATTATATGGTGAAGCCGGTGGATAAGATTCGCCTGCAAACAAATGTTGAAAGGGCCATTGAAATGCATTCGATGGTCAACAAGATTCAAAGGCTTCAGGGCGAACTTAAAAAAACGTATTCCTACAAAAACATTGTAGGACATAGCGAATCCATGCGGCAGATTTTTGGGCAGATAGATGAAGTTTCTGGAATTAATATCAATGTTTTTATCGGGGGTGAAAGCGGCACAGGAAAAGAATTGGTTGCAAAAGCTATCCATTTTAGTAGTGCATATAGAATGGGAGATTTTGTCGCTATTAATTGTGGTGCCATTCCTGAAGAGCTACAGGAAAACGAATTTTTTGGTCACGAAAAGGGAGCATTCACCGGGGCGGACGATTCTCGACCCGGAAAGTTGGAAGTGGCTAATGGAGGCACCCTGTTTTTGGATGAAATCGGAGAAATGTCGCCAAAAATGCAGGTAAAACTCCTCCGATTTTTGCAGGATAAGAGTTTTGAAAAAGTAGGGGGGACAAAAAAAATAAATGTAGATTTAAGGGTTATTTCTGCAACCAATAGAAATCTGCAAGATGCGGTCAAGGAAGGCAGGTTTCGTGAAGACCTTTATTACCGCTTGATGGTATATCTTATTTCTTTACCCCCTTTAAGGGTGAGAAAAGATGACATTCCGCTTTTGATCAACCATTTTCTTAAAAAGTATAAGGACGAAATCCCTAAAAAAATTACTTCGGTAAGTTCGTATGCAATGGAAGCCTTGGATCGCTATCCCTGGCCGGGTAATGTACGGCAATTGGAGAACGAAATATATCGAGCCATGGTCACCACACAAACAAATATGGTGCAAATCGAAAACCTTTCGCCAGATATTCAGAAGCATCGTGAGGGGCATGTGGGAGACGATAACCGATTTATTCCCGCAATAGAAAATCTGAGTGCGACCCAACCTGTTGTCTCTGCCCCTGAAGTCCAATCTTTATCTTCTCACCCAACCCCACCTGTCGGGTCGACCTTTAATGAAATCGAAAAGAAGGCTTTTTTGGAAGCCCTTGAACGGGCTAATGGAAAAGTTCCCCAAGCCGCAAAGGCATTGGGTATCAGCAGGGCGACATTTTATAGAAAATTAAAGAAATATCGTTCGGCAAATTGAAAGAAACTTGTCTCACTGTCTCATTTTTTGTATCATAGTGAGATAATAAGTCTCAAAATAAGACAAAATCTCGGAAATATTCTCTCTCTTTTTTCTCAGCTGTCTCTCCAAATATTAATTTACCCTTTTATTTATAAATAGTTATATGACTTCTCCCGCAATTGTGGGGGTATTTGGCATGTATTATGCTTAATATAAGGTATCAGTAAAGATTTTATGACAGTTATTTGAGGTGAAAAAATGAGTACAGCTACAATTAAAACTAAGATTCCAAGTTCGGCTAAACCAGCATCACGAAATGGTAAGACCTCTGCACCTAAAAAAAGAGGCAAAGCCGAAAAGAAATCCCCTTGGACTGCAATAATTATTTTCCTGATCTTTGCGGGTTTGGTGGCTTATATGTTCTCCCCGAACGTGCCAAACTCGCAAAGATCGGGTTCTCAAGGCTCAATGGGTGGGTTGGCAAATACGCTGGCTAAATAAATTTTAGCTAATATGCCAATTCAACCTGAAGCTTTGAAATATAAAAAAGGCGACACGATTATCCGAGAGGGAGATCCTAGCGATTGCGCCTATATTATCGAATCAGGAACCGCCGAAGTGTGCAAGTCTCTTCCAAGTGGCGAACAGCATTTTGTGGGGACCCTGGTTCGAGATGAAATATTTGGGGAGCTTGGTCTAATTGACGGGCTCCCCCGTTCCGCTACTGTGACAGCACTTGATAATTGTCGAGTTCGTAAAATTACCCAGCAAACCTTTGTTTCCCTGGCCAAGCAGAATCCACAGGCGTTGATGCCGATTTTAAAAATTCTGGTAAACAGATTGAGACATACCTTAAGGGTGGTGGACAATTTGGAAAGCAGGAAGGTAGAAACCCAATCTGTACCTGTCGGCAGTTTATAGAATTCTCGACGTTTCCCCCGTCAATAAAACAATATATCCTTTTAATTGAAATTTATGTTTATTTGCCTGGCTTGTAAAGGCCCAGAGGTGTTATGCGGGTCCATCACTTTTTAGCTTTATATTTATTCATTATTTGAAGATAGAACAGGTTCCACTGATTCTGAAGATTATTATTAGTAGGCAATATTCTCAAATTAGTTTTTCCATGTGATGACGGATAGAGTGTGAATGAAAAAGCAATACTTTAAAAGGGGTACCAAAATTATTGAAGAAGGGACCTTGAGTGATTGCGCTTATATAATTGAGTCGGGAAGCGTGAAAGTATCCAAGACAACGGTCAATGGTGAAGAACAGATAATAAGTATTCTCCAGCAAAACGATATTTTTGGTGAAATGGGGATGATCGATTCTCTCCCACGCTCCGCAAATGTAGTGGCTTTAGAAGATTGCACGGTAACGGTAATGACACAGGATATTTTTAATTCATTATCCAAACATAATCCTACGGCTTTAATTCCCATTCTTAAAGTACTTGCGAAACGGTTAAGAAAGGCTTTGGAAATAATAGAGGGATTTGAAAACGGGAAATCGAGTCTGGCATGAAGTTGAAAAACCGAATTAAAAGTCTGGTATTTATCGTTTAAAATTTTTTAGGAATTATGTGAGGGTCTGCATTTTAGAATATGCAGATCTTTTTTAATTTCAGATTTGTAATTCAAAATTAAGTCGCTAAAGCTCCATATAAGGGCTGTATTGCATTTTTATTCTTAAAGACTTAAAATATGCAAGAGATTCATGAGTTTTAATTTTTCTCAGGTAAATACTCTCTAAATAAAAAATATTTTTTATTTGTAAGCCTTTGAAAGCACTTTAGAAAACTTGTTAATTTAGATCATAATGAAGACACATTATTTTAAAAAAGGTGCCGAAATAATCCAGGAAGGCACCCTGAGTGACTGCGCCTATATTATCGAGTCGGGGAGCGTAGAAGTTTCTAAAAAACGCCCAAACGAAGATAAGCAGATCATTGCTGTGCTTAAGGAAAATGATATTTTTGGAGAGATGGGGCTGATAGATGGGCTCCCTCGTTCGGCCACAGTCGTGGCTCTGGAAGATTGTTCCATTTCGATTATGACTCAGGAGACTTTTAATCACCTGGCGCAACAAAATCCTCAGGCACTTATGCCGATACTTAAAGTTTTAGCCAAAAGGCTTCGATCCACCCTGACCTTGGTGGAAGAGCTTCAAGGTGGCGAAGGTTCCTCTGGTGTTGAAGACCGCATTTAAGCCCCTTCCCCGATTTTTCCGTATTTTATTTCCTAAAAACATTACCAACAATCTAAGTTTGTTGCGGTTTGATGCCTCATTGGTGTAAGCTGAAAAGCTCTATATTATTTATATTTAAGAAAATTAAAATCAAATGATGGCCCCAGAATTATTATCGCCAGCCGGTAGTCCTGAAAAATTGAAATACGCATTGGCGTATGGAGCAGATGCAGTGTATGCAGGAATCCCAAAATTTTCCCTCAGGGCGAGGGAGAATCCCTTTAAAAATGATTTACTTGAAGATGCCATTGCCTACACCCATGAAAAGGGGAAAAAGATTTATGTTACGGCCAATATTCTTCCGCCTAACCGAAAAATTGAATCTTTTAAAAAATCTTTAGCTCAACATGCGGCATTAGGTCCTGATGCGTTCATAATGGCTGATCCTGGAATGATTCATTTTGCGGTGAAAGAGTTTCCGGAAATTCCTGTTCATCTTTCGGTACAATCCAATACCATGAACTGGACCTCTGCGGAATTCTGGTACAACCTGGGTGTTAAGCGAATAATATTATCGAGAGAGCTTTCTTTGGAGGAAATCCAGGAAATTCATGATCGTGTTCCGGGATTAGAACTCGAGGCTTTTGTTCACGGGTCAATCTGCATTGCTTACTCCGGTCGATGCCTTTTATCCAACTATTTTAATCACAGAGATGCAAATCAGGGCACTTGTACTAATAGTTGCCGATGGGAATTCAAGGTCCATGAAGAGGAAGGGAAGGATACTGAGCAGTATAAACCGCTAGAGGGGCAGTATGCGATCGAGGAAACTCAGCGGAATGGAGAAATGATGCCCGTGGATGAAGATGAACATGGCACTTATATCATGAACTCAAAAGATTTGAGGGCAGTGGAATATTTAAAACCCCTTCAAGAAGCCGGGGTCCTGTCATTCAAAATAGAGGGACGGTCCAAATCAATTTATTATTTGTCTCTAGTGACTCGTGCTTATCGTAAAGCTATTAACGACCTAACGGAAGGCCGTTCTTTTGATCCGGGTTTGCTGGGAGAAATTGAAAAGACAGCCAACCGAGGTTTTACCTCTGCATTTCTAATATCTGCATCCAATCGAGAAACGGAGCGGTTTGATTCACCTCAAGAAGAAAATCAGGCTCAGGTGTTTGGCGGCCAGGTTGTTAATGAACGGCCGGGCTGGATGGAAGTAGAAGTTAAAAATCGAATCGAGTTGGGAGATGAGGCGGAATATATTTCACCGAGTGGACAATTTAAATTTAGCATCGATGCAATGGAGACAAGTGCTGGTGAAAAAGCAACGGTAGCGCATGGAGGGAATGGAACCATCTGGATTAAATTGGACCGGCAGGCAGAACCACTTGCCCTGTTGAGTCTATTGCAGAATGTTGAAACGACTGAATCCATATCAGAATAACCGTTCAATTTATTTACTCACGGGTGTTTTTGTCATGGTGGCTTTTGGTGGATTCTGCCCAGATTAGAGTGATTAATATAGCTATGAGTAAAGCCAGCCCCATCCAACCCGATACGGTTTGAATTCCATAATCAAAAATATCTTTAGCTAAGGTTCCATCCAAAGCCAGAGCGCCCACAACAAAAATGAGGAAG
>JABIXH010000214.1 GCA_018664975.1 Nitrospina sp.
ATTTAATTTATAAAAATATCATTAGTTTGTTTTTGGAGGAGGGAGCATGACCAAACAAGACATCATTAATCAGGTTTCATCTCGGGCCAGCTTATCTAGATCCAAAGCTGAAGAGGCTGTGGAAACGGTGATTGAATTGATTAAAGAATCACTAGGCCATGGAGAACCAGTTATCTTGCGTCGGTTCGGAACTTTTCAGGTCCGCGCCAAGACCAAGCGGGTTGGTAGGAATCCAAAAACTGGCGAGGAAGCTGAAATTTCTGCCCGGAAAGTGGTTCGCTTTAAATCGGGTAAGTTTTTCAAGCAAGCAGTTGATGAAGGTAAGGTTTGATTCGATCTTGGCCAAGGACCTTACCTTCAAAGAATTAGCATTGCGTCACCGTAGCTGAAAAAACGATATTTTTCCTTAATAGCCTCGGAATAGGCTTTTTCGGCCAGCTTTTTACCCATGAAGGCACACACCAGTAAAAATAGTGTCGACTTGGGTAGATGGAAATTGGTGAGCAGGTGATCCACCATTCTGAATTTCCAACCTGGATAAATAAAACAATTGGTCCATCCGGATACTGATTTCTGGATGATTCTCTCAAAGCCCTGGGTCTCCAAGACCCGGGTGCCTGTTGTGCCAACTGCTAAAATAGCTTGCCCCTTCATTTTTGCCTGAGTAATTTTATTCCAGTTAACCGGTAAAATTTTAAAGTATTCCTCCTGCATTTTGTGGCGGGAAATTTCTTCCTCACGGATGGGTATAAAAGTGCCCGGACCCACATGTAAAGTGAGGTGGGCTGTATCTGCAAAACTCGCGCGCAAATTTTTCAATTGAATCTGGGTGAAATGCAGGCCAGCTGTGGGTGCGGCTATGGCCCCTGCATTACGGGCAAATACAGTCTGATAGCGTTTTCTATCCATTGCAATGGTTTGTGGATCGGTGTCATAAGGTCTATGGCTGTAAGGAGGCAGGGGCATTCGTCCACTTTGATTTATAAATGCTGAAAACTGTTTTTGTGATGAAAATTTTATATGAGCTCGGTTATCCTCCCGACCTACAAACTGTGCACTTAAATCACTGTTCTCGAAATTAAATTTTGCGCCAGGCTTTAATCGACCCAAACCTTTAAGCATGGCTTCCCATATATCAGGTTCTAATTGGCGGGTAAGCAATATTTCGACTTGTCTGTTGGTAGGCTCCAGATTTGCTTGAAGTTTTGCCGGGATGACACGAGTATCATTAAAAACCATAAGGGGATGATTTTTTAAATGGTTTTCTAAGTTGCTAAATTTGTCGTGTGTTAGGGATTTGTTCTCACGATTGACCACTAATAAGCGCGACTGCCCTCTGCGCCGGGTTGGTTTCTGCGCTATCAAACCCTCGGGTAAATCAAAATCAAAATTTGAAAGTTTAGGAATCAAAGAATTTAGCCGAAAAAGTTTTTAATTATACTGATATAAATAGCCAAAGTTCTCCGCAATGGCTATTGACCCGAAAAGGGATTTATACTATCCTTTCCATGTATTTATGAAGGATTTTTATTTGAATATGTTTTAAGCCTCGAATACATGGTTCTGGGAGGAATTGCGCACATGAGGAAGTGGAAAATGGGAAAAGCATTGAAAGTTCTGAGCTTGGTTTTGGTTTCTTTAACCCTGGTTTTTGGGACCGGTATTGAGGCGGACGCTAAAAAGAAGAAGAAAAAGAAGATTGAATTGACCGAAGCAGAAAAGGCCATGTTTGACAAGTGGGAAGTCAAACCCAAAAAACGGGCTAAGACGGTCAAGAATATGCGGAAAAAACCAAAATTTGTCGGCGCGGTTAAATGTAACGGCAGTTGCCATGATGCTTATTACCAAGCTTGGACAAAGTCTCCTCATGGTGGCACTTATAATTTATTAAAGCCCGGTGAGCGTAAAGAAGCCAAGTTAAGGGTTAAACTGGACCCCGAAAAAGATTACACCACAACTCCCCTATGTTTACGGTGCCATACAACCGGATATCGCCAAAAAGGCGGGTTCAAACCAGCCGGAAGCAAGAGTAAAAAGGGCAAAGACACAGCTACCAAAATAGACCCAACAGAGCCGAACAAAGAACAAGTTGGTTGTGAAATGTGTCACTCGGTTGCCGGTGGTTCTCAGTTTAGGGCCGTGATGAAAGCCTCAAAAGGGAATTTTACTAAACCAGAAACAGAACATTATGGTCAGCGATGGGATTATGCCAATGTCTGTACGCGTTGTCATACCCATAAAAACACTCCCTTTAAACCGGAAGTTCATGATAAGTACAAATTCAACTTTGAAGAAAGAAAGTTGAAGGTGCATGAAATTGCCGATTACTGGAACGAGGACAATGCGGATCAGAAACTGGAGAAAAAGGATGACCGTGCCAAAGAAGTTGGTCAGACAGAGAAAACTCCACTGGTAATCGAAGATTTTGAAATCACGGATAAAGGCAAGCTCAAGTTTACAAAGGGTACAAAGCCTTATAACAGCAAGAAAAAGACCTTTAATTATAAATAGTGATTTTCTTTAATTCCTAAATATAAGGTCTGGTCCCTTCGGGGCCGGGCCTTTTTTTATTCAAGCTAAACTTCCCATTTACCGAAAAGCTCCTAATGACAACTGCAAATTTCTATAAGAATATTCTGTGTATCGGGGCGGGTTATGTTGGCGGACCGACCATGACCATCATTGCCAACAAATGCCCTGATTATAAGGTGACAGTCGTTGATATTTCTCAGGAAAGGATCGATGCATGGAACTCAGATAATCTCCCAATCTTTGAACCGGGATTGCTGGAGCGAGTCCAAAAGGCTCGTGGAAAAAACTTGTTTTTTTCTACGGAAATTGATCGCTGTATTGATGAGGCGGATATCATTTTTGTTGCGGTCAACACTCCCACAAAAATGTTTGGGGAAGGTGCTGGAAGGGCCGTTGATTTGCAATTTATTGAGCAAACGGCAAGGCGAATAAAGGAAAATGCCAAATCCAACAAAATCGTTGTTGAAAAAAGCACGATTCCTGTCCGGGCCGCAGAGACTATGGCGAATATTCTTCATTCGGGTAATAATTCGGTCGAGTTTGAAATTCTATCCAATCCAGAATTTATGGCAGAAGGAACAGGGGTCAGGGATATGGAAGCCCCAGACCGGATTTTGATCGGTTCAAAGGATACCGCCTCAGGAATTGCGGCTCGTGATGTTTTAATGGAAATTTATCTCCATTGGGTTCCAAAGGAACGCCTGGTGACTACCAATCTCTGGAGTAGTGAGCTTTCAAAATTGGTATCCAATGCTTTTCTTGCCCAGCGAATATCCTCCATCAATACGATTGCTTCAATATGCGAGGTAACAGAAGCTGATGTGACAGAGGTTTCCCGTGCTATAGGGATGGATTCCCGGATCGGTCCCAAATTCTTGAACGCAGGTCCAGGTTTTGGAGGGTCTTGCTTTCGCAAGGACATTTTGAATCTGGTTTATTTATGTGAATTTTACCAGTTGAACGAAATTGCCTCCTTCTGGGAGCAGGTGGTATCTCTTAATGATTATCAAATGGATAGATTTGTGAAACGAATTTTGCAGGCCATGTTCAATACCCTGGTTGGAAAGAAACTGGCAATTTTTGGTTTTGCATTTAAACCGGATACGGGAGATACCCGTGATGCGCCTGCGATCAGTATTTGTAAACGATTGCTTGAAGAGAAAGCTTTTTTGAACATAACGGATCCGCATGCGTTGAAAAATGCCAGAAAGGATCTTCAAGGTTTTGAAAAGGAACTGGATTTTATTGAGGATCCCTATCAAGCTGTTGAGGGGGTACACGGAATTGCGTTGATCACAGAATGGTCTCTATACAAGGAATTGGACTATCAAAAGATTTTTGATAAGATGGAAAAGCCCGCTTTTATTTTCGACGGAAGAAATCTTCTGGATCATCAGGCTCTTTATGAGATAGGTTTTAACGTTTACCCCATAGGAAAGCCTGCATTGAACCATTTGTAGCAATCCCGCCTTGAGTAAACACGGGGCAATAATTGTTTAACCCTGTGAATTGCCGACAATGAAACTCACAAAATATTTGGTTTTACCCCTTGTATGGGTTCTGTTCTTGAGTGCCTGCAAGCTTGATTTGTCTTCAAGGATTAATCTTGGGGATTTAAATCGTGTTGCACTGAGCCAGGATGCAGGGGTGACGGGTAGGGGAACCCTGAAGCTGGAAGTAGGGTCAGTTATCCAGTGCCAAAATGAAAGTCAGTTTTTTTCTTCGGTTCTGGAGAAGCATTTAGTGGGATTCAAGATACGTCCGTGTGAGCAGATTGGAATGGAATCCTATTTTGTTGCAGAGTTTCAAATTCCGATCCTGTCTTCTGGAAAGGATAATAATAGTCTGATTGCCATTAATGCGACTCGCTCTAGCCAGATTGGCGGGGTAGAAGTAGATTTACTGCTTAATCAGGCAAGCTTCAGAATGATCAATAAAGCCATTGAAGCGAAGTACTTTCAAAAACTTGATTTTGCCCGTTCACGCATATCTATCCGACTGGATAACGATCAATTAACCTATCATGATATTTTGGCATCGGATGTTTTTGCCGATGGATTGCCAGTTGTTGGGCTTAAGGCCTTTGGCTTGAAGCCCGGAGCCCACCTCAACATTATCCTGTCTGATGTCCAGCGGGAGTTCTTTTCTATTTATAGTCGTGTCCCGTTATTCAAATTGGTTCTCAGTATTTAACTGCTATCAAAATGGCTTGTCGGTGGGATTATGGCAAAATGTACAGCTTCCCATGGGACGGTGGGGCATGATGGGGATATTATTTTCAGCTTGAATATGACACTGAATGCATTTTTCCGTTGGAGCAGTGGCCTGATGATATTCTGATATTTTAATGTCTGGCGCGGCACTCATGAATGAGTAGCTCAGGCTACCGATTACACCCACTCCAATCAGGGACATAAACCTGTAAAAATTTCTGGTTCCGTTAGATTTTTTTGCCACAATAAGTTTGCCTGTAGGTTTTAAAAGTTTTAGGAGGTTTTATGCGTGGGCAATGGCATCGATTTCAACTTTTGCCCCTTTAGGTAATGCCGCGACTTGCACACAGGCACGGGCCGGTTTGGTTTTTTCAAAAAATCTTTCGTAAACCTGATTCATTCTGGAAAATTCACTGAGATCTGTCAGATATACCGTGGTTTTAATGACATGATCCAGGTTCAAGCCGCCCGCTTCCAAAATAGCTTCTATGTGGTTTAGAACCCATTCTGTTTCTTCCTCAATTTCACCGTTCATCATTTCCATAGTATCTGGTTTTAAGGCGATCTGCCCTGAAGTGTAAAGAAAATCACCTATTCGGATGGCCTGAGAATAGGGGCCTATTGCTGACGGAGCCTGCGTTGTTTGAATGATTTGTTTATCCATGTGGGTTTTCCTATAGGTTTAATTCTGCCATATTTTTAATAAAGGGATAAGACTTTAACTCACGGCCTAAATGGGAAAGAACCAGGCGGTGGGTCATCTTCTCAATTTCTTCCGTTTGCGATTTTGGGAATTTTAACCGCTCACAGGTTTTAATTTCTACATTTAATAATTTTTTTATGTAATTTCTTGTCCCAGTACTGAATTGCGTATCTATTCTTGCTCTGTTGGAGCAGGTATTGCAAAGAATTCCATTATGGGCATAGTTGAAGGGGATCATGCCATTACTTGGCGCCTTTCTACAAATAACACAATGCTCTAATTGTGGTTCATACCCGGACAAAGTAAGTAAACGGATTTCAAAAAGCCGACGCAGAGATTCTAATTCTGTCTGTTGGTGGAGTGCGGCCAACGACTGGTAAAGCAGATTGAATATTTTCTTTTCTTGATGCCCTTCAAGAATCATTGCATCGGTCAAGTCCAGAAAATAGATTCCTGTATAAAGCTTGCTGAAGTCGTCGCGAATAGTTTGAAAGGATTCGATAATATCTGAATGATTCAAGCGGAAAAGGCTTTGGTGCTCTTTGCCAAAATAGATCAGGTGAATGAGAGACATAGGTTCCAATGCCCCCCAAAATTGGTTCTTGATTTTCCGAGCTCCTTTGGCAACGCATTTAACTTTGCCTTGGGTCTCGGTCATGAAAGTGATTATCCGGTCTGATTCTGAAAGATTAATACTTTTAAGCACTAATGCTCGGGTCTTATAAAGGGCCATTAACTTGCTTTTTCCAGATCCAGTAGATACCGTTTTATCTGTATTCCCCCTGTATAGCCCCCTAATGCCCCATTTTCGCGGACCACCCTATGGCAAGGAATAATAATAGACAGGGGATTTTGACCATTTGCGTTGCCTACAGCCCTGGATGAGTCAGGATTGTTAATGGATTTGGCCATCCACTTATAGCTACGAGTTTCTCCATAAGGAATGGTCAGAAGAGTTTTCCATACCTTTTGTTGGAAAGGTGTCCCCAGTCTTAAATCCAATGGGAACTTGAAGGCTTTCAGTTCGCCTTTGAAATAGGCTTGAAACTGCTCAATGAGAAGATTAAAAATTCCCGGATTTCTATTTATTTGAAATCCCAGGTTTTTAATCAACATGGATGCAAAAGCCTTTTCACTCGGTACCTTGCTGGCTAAACGTACAAGACCTTTTTTTGTCGCCGCGAGACCTGTCAATCCAATAGGATTTTTGAATACAGTGTAAGAAACCACTTCGTTTTTCAAGGTATGGGAATATTTCTTTTTCAAGAGAATAAATAGATGTCAGGTTAATCTGTTTATTGATGGGCTATAATTTGAATTTCTTACTTTGAAGAATAGCATAGGTTCTGAATCGGAAAAATAAGAATCCTGACGTTATTAATCAGAAACCCAATCGACCAGAAAGAGGCTGATTCCAGGTATATATGTAATTAAAATCAGCCCGATCAAGCGCAAGCCTAAAAAAGGAAGAACGGCTTTGTATAATTTTAAGACGGGCTCATTAAACCGTGTACTTGATATAAAAAGATTAATTCCAACTGGGGGGGTTGAGTAACCAATTTCCAGGTTGGTCAGGAAAATGATTCCCAAATGTATCATGTTAATATCGAAACTTTGGGCTACGGGTATAATTAACGGAACGACCACGATAATTGCTGAAAAGATATCCATCATGGAACCAACGATCAGCAGAAAAATATTTAAAACCATTAAGAATGTTAAGGGATCATGGATATATTGTTTCATTGATTCCAGGATGGTCATCGGTATTTGCTCATCCACCAGATAGTTGGTAAACCCCATTGCAGTTCCCAGGATTATAAGGATGGAACCCACTAACACCATGCTCTCCTTCATGAGCCCTGGCAAATCCTGGAATATGTCCAAATCTTTATAAATGAAAGCTTCAATCAGAATCACATAGACCACGGTTACAGATGCCGCTTCAGTTACCGTGAAGATCCCTCCATATATACCTCCCAACACAATAAAGGGTAAGGGGAGTTCCCAAATGGCTTCTGTCAAAGCTGATTTGGCTTCAGGCCAGTTAAAAGTTGGAGCGGATCTTGTGCTTCGAGAGACAGCGTATGCCGAGATGATCAAGATCATGAGTATGCCAGGCACTATCCCTGCGATAAACAGCTTATCGATACTGACTTGGGCAACAAGCCCATATAGGATAAGTGGCAAGGATGGGGGAAATAAGAGCCCCAGACTTCCTGATGAGGTGACTAGCCCCAGGGAAAAGTTTTCACCATATTTTTCTTTTAATAATAGAGGATATAGCAGTCCCCCCAGCGCGATGATCGTTACACCAGAAGCTCCGGTAAGAGCGGTAAAGAAAGCACAAGCCATCAGAATGGCGAGAGGGATGCCCCCGGGGGCATCATGTAGAATAGCTTTGGAGATACGTGTTAAACGAGCTGGAGTCTTGCCGTGAGCAAGAATAAACCCAGAAAAAGTAAATAAGGGAATGGCGATGAGGGTCGGATTGCTGGCGACTCGGTAAAGCTCGACAAAAATGGCCGCAGAATCTATTTCCGCATTATAAAAGGAAACCAGTGCTGAGAGGCCAATGATGGCAAACAAGGGGACTCCCAGCAATGCCAACAGAATGATACCGAGTGCTATCATTACAGGGGTTGCCCGGAGTCACTATTTTCTACCGTGGCTCCACTAATAATAAAACGCAGTGCGATAACTATAAAACTATAAGGAAGAACGATCTGAAAGATCCAGACAGGAAGATCTAGAAAAAGAACAGATTCTGATTCCTTTTCGAAAATCATGAATGACCAGGCAGACCAGGCAAGGAAGCCACTGATAATACCAGCTGCAAGCTGAGTAAAAGATTTAATAATTTGTTTCCAATAAGGTGAAAGGAAATTGGAGAAAACCTCAATGGAAATATGTTTGTTTTGCTTGGCGGCCATAGAGGCACCCAGGAACCCGAGCCATAGAACCCATTGGCGAAGTAGGGTGTCGCCCCAGATTATCCCCAGATCAAAAAAATTTCTCAATAACATTTGACCAAACGAGAGTAGAATCATTAGGCTCAGAATTAGGACAATCAGGTGGCCTTCAATTTTTTCCAGAATTCTATCAACTTGTTTTAAGATGTGCATGGATGGAAAGATCAGGTTAAATTAAAATTTTGAAATTGCAGAAAATTTTCCCTCATTTTCGTTCTTCGTATAATAAGCTTTTAAGCATATACGCTCAATAGATATTGAGTTCTAAAAAATTAAAAGGGTCCTATGAGACAGGTTTTTTATATTTTGAGTCTTATTATTATGGTTGCTTTTATGTTTAGCAACGTTGAAGCAGACTCTGAAATGGCTTATATCCCAGAGGGTGAATTTCTGATGGGGAGTCTTGAAGAAAAAGGCAAATCCAATGAGCACCCCCAACATAAAGTTTATCTAGATGCATTTTATATAGATCGGTATGAAGTGACTTTTAAAGATTTCGAGGAGTATCTTGATACCAATCCAAAACAACATCCAACCATTACTGGCTGGTATGATCGTAAGGCCCGACCTGATATGTTGAATAAGCCAGTATTTGGGCTTCAGTGGAAACGATGCAAAAAATATTGTGAATGGAAGCATAAACGCTTGCCGACTGAGGCTGAGTGGGAACGGACTGCTAAAGGTATTGAAAACAGGTCTTACCCCTGGGGCAATGAGCCTCCTGATAAATATCGAGCGAACTATGGGAATTGTTGCTTTATCCAAAAGGGAATGGTGCTCTCCCAGGTAGGAGATTTTGATCAAGGTAAAACACCGGAGTTGGTATTTGATCTAGGAGGCAATGTTGCCGAATGGGTGTATGATTGGTATGATAAAAAGTATTACGCTGTGAGTCCTTATAAAAACCCGAAAGGGCCAGAAAAAGGAAAATACCACGTTATTCGAGGGGGGGCATGGAACAGTCTTCCCGTTTATCTTCGTTCCTCCAGCCGCTATGGGGACAGTGATGCCAAGGACTATTATGGTATAGGGTGTCGTTGTGCCAAAAGTGCAGATTAATACATTGACTATTTTGCCAATATTTCTCCAACAATAATTTGAAATTTAACTATGGAAGATCTTGATAAAACTCTGGATATTATGGAGCGTGATAAATGTACGGCCTTATTGGCCGAAAATTCGGTGCGCTTGAAAAAAAATAATATTAAATTTACCACAACCGATCAAAAACATTCCCAGGCTCACCTGGATGCTCAGTATGTTTCTTATGAAAGATTGATTCGGACTCTTATAAGACAACTTATCAATATTGAAAAAAAAATACGGTTGAAATATCTGGTCCCTTTAGAAAGCTCAAGAGCTAAGAGGCTGATGGCCAATTGGAATACTGAAATTGAAAGTGCTTTGGATCATTTAAAGAATAAATTCAGAGAGGCTCATAAACAAAGAGGGAGTGTGGAGGAATTTGACAAGAAAATTATAGAAACACTTCGAGAAGCTAAAATATCAGTGGATACAGAGGTGACCAGTTTGAAAGAAAAGCTGGAGCGGGAGATTGGAGCTTCTGAAAGAATTCAGCCTTCTGAGTTGAGTAAGTTTTATGGTGTGGATGAGTCGGTATTGATAGATTTGCAACTTATAGATGCTTTGCAGGATATGCACCTTTTGTTCAAAAAGTTGATGGATTCAGGTTGTGGAAGTGAGATTATAAACTCGTTAAATGAAATCATTCAAATGTATGCGAAGGAAATCAA
>JABIXH010000092.1 GCA_018664975.1 Nitrospina sp.
CTTGGGGAAGATCTGGAGCAAATAACCTTTGAAAAGGCTTCAATTATAAAGGAAAGCGGTACAGTTTTTGCTGATATACCTGAAGAAAGACTATTTCAAATCGCTAATAGTATGAGCCGAAAGTGTAAGGCAGAGATTTATAGGCTGGGAGTAGATTTCCATGTGTCACCTGAAGCAGGAAATATAGGTAATAACTCTTTCAGATATAGATCGAGTTCCCGGGTTCTAAACAACTTGACTTTGCCCCTAAACGGCCATTTTCAAAGGAATAATGCAGGGTTAGCCCTGTCGGCTTGTTTGGCTTTAAAAAAATGTGGTCTCGATATCGAAGAAGAGCACATGAGACAAGGGCTGAGAATGGTTTCATGGGAAGGCCGGTTGGAAACGGTTTTCTCAAACCCGACAGTCGTTCTGGATTGTGCCCACAACGAGGCCAGTGTCAGAAATATGACGATGGAATTGCGTGAAAACTATAAGTTTTCCCGATGTTTTATTGTTTTAGGTCTGATGCAAGATAAAAAGGTTGATGACGTTATCAAGATTTTGAGTCAGTTGGGGGATCAGTTTTTTCTGGTATCCGTCAATCCCCCACGGGGAGAGACTCCAGATAACCTGGCCCAGAAACTAAAAATTTACAATAAACCCTCTCAAATTTTTGAGACGGTTGCCAAAGCATTAGAAGCTGTAAAACAAAGTGCCAACCAGGACGATCTGATTTGTATCACGGGTTCAATATTTCTGGTGGCAATAGCCAAAAAATTATTAAGCGATGAAAATACTTTTTTTAATTCTGGGAATACTCTTCACTCTAACGAGTGAATGCTATTCTAAGGGCAATAGTGACTTGGGGGAAGAACTCTCTCAATCCGATCAAGCCGAAGTCCTGAAATCCCCTGAATTAACTAAGGAAAAATCTAAAGCAAAACCGTTGCCTGATTGGCTTTGGGGCAATGGGAAACCTCTCTCATCCTCGGAATTGCTGTATTTGGAAGCGGAGTTTAAAACTCCTGTAGCAGATTGGTTTTGGGATAATGGAAAACCTCTGACGAGTAAAGAAAGCTTAGTCATGCCGGGCCAACTAACTTTCCCAAATTGGATAAAAGATACGGGCACTCCTATAACCCCTCCCCTAGAAAAAGTGATTGAACCTCCCGCCAGGGAAAAAATTATTTTAACTGCTGACCATGTGACTCATGACAAAAAAAGGGAAATGGTATGGGCATGGGGAAAAGTGGTAATCCGGTTTCCTGATAAAACCCTGCGGGCCAATAAAGTAAAACTCGACAATAATACTGGCGACGGCAAAGCCATCGGAAATGTCGTTATCACTCAAAATGATGGAACCCGCCTTAGAAGCCAAAAATCTTTATTTAACATGAATAACGAGCAAGGTAGACTTTTTATAGGTCGAGGAAAAATTGGAAAAAATTATTATATTAAAGGTAAAACGATTACTCGTTACTCAGAAAACCATTTCAAAGTCAAAAAGGGCCATCTCACAACCTGCGCAGGAAGCTTGCCCGATTGGCTATTTGAATCAGAAACAATGGATATTGTAAAGGGTGATCGGGCGCTATTTACCAAAGGAGTTTTAAAAGTAAAAGGTATTCCTATATTTTATATTCCAGTTGGGTACTTTCCAATTGCTACAGAACGTAAAAGTGGATTGCTTCGTCCAGAGTTTGGACAAAGTGATATTGATGGTCCAACATTCAACAACTCTTATTACTGGGCTATCAATGAGCACTCAGATGCTACCTTCACTCTAGGATATCAAGGTAGGCGAGGTTTTAAACCAGGAATTGAATACAGATACACTCCCAACCATTCTACCAAAGGTACATTCAAGGGTTCATTTATAGAAGACAGGTTGAATCGCTCTACGTTCTGGAAAATTAACGCTAGCCACGAGCAAGAACTTCCTTACGGGTTTGAGTTTGATGGAATTCTTGACTTGGAAAGTGAAGAGTTCAACAGAAATTTTGAGGATAGTACCGCAGATAGAGCGCGGCGCAACTCGGATTCTCACGCTACCATTACAAAAACCTGGGACAACAACAGCACCCTGGATATTTTAACCCGGTATAGAGATAGCACAGACACAACAAGCGACCAAACCTTCGCGGAACTACCTCAAATAACTTATAAGGTCCCTAAATTTTCTATAGGTGACAGTGACTTTTACATCAATCTAGATACCAGCTTCACCTCGTTTCTCACAGATTTAAATACTACTCCTGATGTAGATGATAATTTTTCAGTCCAGAGATTTGATTTTCATCCCCAGATATCGTATGCCATGAATATCGCACCCTGGCTTTCATTTACCCCTACTCTGGGGGTCAGAGAAACTGCTTACAGTAAGGGGTTGGACACAACCAATAATAATAAACGCTTGGACTTCTTCACCCGGGAATCTATTGATTTTACGGCTAGGTTTGAAGGTCCCCGAATTGAAAAAATTTTTGATATTAAAAATAAGTCTATACCCAAGATCAAGCATTTAATAGAACCTCGTTTTACTTATAGCTATATTCCAGATTTGGATGAAAATGATAGAGGTAAAATAAAAGTACTCGATGGAATAGATTCTGTGAATCGACAAAGTACAGTTACTTTTTCCTTAACTCAAAGACTGTTACAAAAGGAACTTGGTAAGGACGACTCTTTTTCAACCCGTGACATTCTTCGCTTTGATATCAGTCAATCCTATGACTTGATCGAGGCTAGTGGAGAAGAGAAACCTGAAGATAAGCGACCTTTTTCCGATATCCGTTTTGATCTGGATAGCAGGTTAACCGATGCCTTCGAGTTCAATGTCGACACAACATTTGATATATATGACAATGTGTTTGAAAACTGGAATTTCGAAATCGGTGTAAAACCGGTGGACTCATTGTATCTATCTATAGAACGAAGATATGTGCGTAGAGGGGATATATTCACAATAGCCTCATTGGATTGGGCTATGAAAGAGGGCTGGAGACTCCAGGCAAGTTCCCGATTAGATGAAATTACGGATACTAATCGTGAAAATCATCTGACCTTGGTATATGATGATCCCTGTCGATGCTGGGGTTTCAATTTTGATTTTATCAAGCGTAATAACTTTAAAGCAGGTGGTGGGCTTGGCCGAAATGAGAACAAATTCTTTTTAGGAATCACTTTTAGAGGATTAGGGTCTATAAAATCAGCTACTCAGAATTTATTAGAGTTACACCGTACCTTTGAATCCATATATGAACCAGACGAATCTGAATAATATCGCAGAAACACTTGCCCAAATTTCACTTGAAATAGGATCGATCAAGTTTAGTCCCGATCAACCTTTTACATGGGCATCCGGACACAAAATGCCCCTATATAATGATAACCGCCTGCTTCTGGGCAACAGCGAGCACCGTTCCTTGATAGCCAAGGGTTTCCAGGATCTTATTAACCATTATGCACCCAATGCAGAAGTCATTGCGGGCACTGCAACCGCTGGAATTCCTCATGCCACCACCCTGGCTGACATACTCCAACTTCCTTTAATTTATGTAAGATCTGCTCCCAAGTCCCATGGTATGGGCAACCAAATTGAAGGACCACTCCGACCAAATCAAAAAGTTTTAGTTATTGAAGATCTTGTTTCAACAGGGGGAAGTGCCGCCAAAGCCGTAACTGCAATCCGTGAAGCGGGAGGAATTGTTAAAAATTGTTTCAGTATTTTCAGCTATGGATTCAATGAAGCGAGTGAAAGGTTTAAAAGTATATCCTGCGAAATCCATTCCATTCTTAAATTTTCCCAACTTCTAGAAGTAGCACAGTCTACGCAAAATCTGCCCGAAAGTGATGTTGAAGTGCTTCTGTCCTGGCAGAAAAACCCCTTTAAATGGGCTGAAAACAAAGGATTGGTATGAATATTATTGACAAAGGCCTCCTTTAATAATAGTATGCCCGTTTCTAAATGGAGCTGGCCCAAAGCCAATAATTACGGTAAGTTATATAAGGAATGGTTCCTAGGCTTTTATCGATTAAATTATTCCGGTATTTCTATTTGCTGGAAAACCCGGTTTCAAATTGCAAATTTTTTGGAGGTTTGTTTAGATGCCCAAATTAGAGTTAGGTCCTATTGGTTTACTCCCCCCTTCTGCCGCAGCCATGGGTATTTTCCAGCCTGAAAAAGGGTCTGGAATGGATTTAGTGGAAGGAAAACATGTTTCAACCGATGAGGCCATTAAAAAAGCTGCGCATGAACTGTTGACTCGACGAAATCCGACTCTTTTTCCCGGACCGATGATTGTTTGGGGGTGGAACGATGAAACCATACATAAAGCAGAAATGGCAATGGAATTGGTCAAGGAAGTTCCAGGTATGAACGTAATTCCGATGCCTGACTACCGACCCATTTACCCCAAAATTGACCCGGAAGCAGTGATGAACCCCTGCCATCCGAACTTGACCATTCAGCACAATAAAATTCACACCTGTGTCTTTATTGGAGTGCACTGCCATTTTGCAAATGTAACCCTTAAAATGATCCGGGCAAATACCAATTGCTACACCATGGCGTTTTGTGCCTACGATGGTCATGAGGATGCTCTTCTTTCTTTAAGAGATCTGGATGGCCCCAAGTTACAAAAAGTAACAGATGCAATTCGCCAAGCCAAAAAGGATGGTGTTGAGCCTTGGGGGTTGAGTAAAGAAGGGAAAGAGGAACTGGAAGAAACAGCTGCAAGAAAAAAAGCTGAGAAATCTCCCTCTAAAGAAAATACAACTCTGTTTATGGGCGAATTAGAACAAGGCCTGGATGAAAACGCAGAATAAGTTTCATTTTAAGTACAGTTAATACCTAAATAAAAAGCCCGCTTAATTTTAAGCGGGCTTTTTTTTGTTCGAATTTTAGTAATTCTTCTCACATATTTTACAAAGCATAAATTTTCACATTGACAGAACTGGATAATCAATTATTCTATATTAATGCTAAAGAAAAAAATTTATTCCCTATGCTGTTAATTAATGGGCTTCTATACTTGCCTTCCAAAACCGAGGTGGATTTTTCCTCTTGCCTAAAAGGAGGTTGTTGTGCGCGCACTGGTAATTGATGACTCCAGAGCAATCAGATTGATTCTTGGACAAATTCTTAAAGCCCTCAAAATTGAAGTCGTTGAGGCGGGACATGGCCTGGAGGCCTTGGAAAGACTTAAGGAAACCGGCCCTCTAGACTTGGCTTTGGTGGACTGGAATATGCCCGAAATGAATGGATTTGAGTTCGTTTGTGCAGTCAGAAAAGATGATCAATACAAAGATATGAAACTCATGATGGTAACTACTGAAACTGAAATGGCACAAGTGATAAAAGCTTTAGAAGCGGGTGCCAATGAATACGTAATGAAGCCATTTACCAAAGATATGATTGTCGAAAAATTAACTCTTATGGGCCTTGATGTTGGCTGAATAGCAACATCAACCGACCTCTTCAACACTAAACGCTGTAAATTAAGGATTGAAATGGCCATCAACCCTACAGATTTCGACTTCATAAGCAAGATTGTTAGAGAACAATCGGCTATTGTCTTGGAAAAGGGCAAAGAATATTTAGTTGAATCCAGACTTATGCCTCTGGTTCATCAGGAAAAGCTGGAGTCTCTCGAAAATCTTGTAAAACAAATTAAGATGAAACCTCGAGGCACCCTTAAGGACGCCGTTATTGAGGCCATGACCACAAATGAAACTTCTTTCTATAGAGATATCCACCCTTTCGAAACATTAAAAAATGCAATCCTTCCGGAATTAATCGAAAAGCGCAAAACCCAAAAAGAATTAAGCATCTGGTGCGGAGCCAGCTCCAGTGGTCAAGAACCCTATTCACTGATCATGTTGTTAAAAAATAGTTTTCCGCAACTCAACATATGGAAAACGAATTTTTCTGCCAGTGATATTTCCAATCAAATGCTTAACCGTTGCAAAAGTGGTATATACAGCCAATTGGAAATTAACCGCGGACTTCCTGCGCCCCTTATGGTCAAGTATTTTGAACGCATTGGAACGGAATGGCAGGTCAAGGAAGAGCTTCGAAAAATGATTCAATTTCGAATCATTAATCTTTCGGAAGCATGGCCCATGATGGCGCCTCTTGACTTGATCATGATGCGAAATGTACTCATTTATTTTGATGTGGAAATGAAAAAAAATATTTTGGGTCGAATTCGAAAATTACTCAAACCAGATGGCTATTTATTTCTAGGAGCCGCAGAGACAACACTGAACCTGGATGAGAATTTTGAAAGGATGCCCTTTAAGCAATCCGGTTGCTACCGTTTAAAACAAGGATAAAATTATGGGGGATTTTGAAACTGAGATTTGCCAATATACAGAGAGCATTTGGAAATCCATACTCGATCTGGATGTTCACAAAACAGTTGATGAGTATTGCCCTATAGGAGGAGAGAACATCCTGGCAGGGTGTGTCCACATCTCTGGAGAATGGGAAGGAGCCGTATCGATAGACTGCCCCATGGACCTGGCTAAAAAAGTCGCTTCTATAATGTTTAATATGACTGATGAAGAGGTGACTCCTGACCTGATTCAAGATGCTCTGGGAGAACTGACCAATATGACCGGTGGTAATATTAAGTCCTTGTTACCGGAACCCTGTTTTTTGTCACTCCCTGCCGTAACAATGACACAACACGGACTCAGGATTCCAGGCAGTGAGCTGGTAAAATCCGTTACCTTTCAGTGTTGGGGATATAAGTTTAAGGTCTCAGTATTAAAGAAATTAAAAAACTAATAATTCTGAAAAACCTTTTAACCCTTCAACCTATTTCAGGAATTTCTCTGTGCAGTTTCTTGAAAAAGAAATCCAAAAATACACACATTTAGTCTGCTCCATATTGCTGGACTTTGAGATCAGCCCCCTACCCGATTCCTATGAGATGCCCTCGGCAAAAATGTTTTTGGGAAGCGTTCAAATCACGGGGGAATGGAATGGTGCCATCATGCTTTCCCTGCCATCAACTCTGGTCAATACCTTAACCGAAAAAATGTTTTCGCTCGAATCTGGGAAAGCATCCATTGAGGAAAAAAAAGATGCTATAGGTGAGATGGTTAATATGATCGGAGGGAACATCAAAGCACTTTTACCGCAACCTTGCGCACTTTCAGCCCCCCTTATGGCTTTAGAAGGAGACACATTGCACTTCCCTTCTACAAAAATGGTGACCCATTGCAAGTTCGAATGCGCAGGGAAACCCTTTGCTCTATCGCTGTATGAACAAGACCCTTCTTAGGGGCAAAAGCATGTTTCTAATTGTCTAACCTGAGAGTCTCTCAAAATAATAGTTATCTTCTAAACTATTATTGAGAACGTTAATACCTATTCTCCCTCAAAAGCTCTATTCTTTTTTCTTCAGGCCAAGATGTTCGTTGATCTCTTTATCAACCGCATCAATGTTTTGCGAATTATATCGAACCAGGTTTTGAAGGTGCTCATAGCTGTCAAACTTCACCTCTGAAAACTCAATGCCCAAGTCTTTATCGGTGGAGCGCCCAACTTTCCCCTTCATATCAATATGAATGGGAGGATCGACTCCTTCCAAAAACACCGAAATATCACATAGAGTCCCAACAGGTAAAGCCTTGCCCTCATGCTGGAGAGAGATACCTGCCATACTGAGATCATGAGTCTTGTGAGTTTTTATAACAATGTCCTTGGCGCTTACCTCCACCCAGACTTTTATGGGAACCCGAGTGAACTCCCTGTGATTACCTTCCGTATTATCTGTCATACCCAAAAACCCAATAATTATTATTAACTAATTATAGCTTATAAAGAAAGAATTGTAAGGTAAATTTAATCCCAATCCAGCATTAACCAATAAAGCAACATAACCCACTTGTTTATAATACTTTATATCCTTCAAATTCTAACAGATCCATTTAAAATTTCCACAAAATTTTCCCCACTCGGCTTGACATCTTTGTGAACGAATCTTATTTAACTAACAGAATATTAAAGACAAAACACTCATTTACTCAAATCAGTAAATTTAAAAGCATTTATAAAACATTTGGAAAGGATTAGAACTCATGGGAAAAATCGTAGGCATAGATCTTGGCACCACCAATTCCGTGGTTGCTGTTATGGAGGGAAGTGAACCGAAAGTAATCCTCAACGAGGAAGGAAGCCGGACTACCCCTTCCGTAGTCGCATTCACCAAAGAAGGTGAAATACTGGTAGGCCAGGTAGCAAAAAGGCAGGCCATCGCTAATCCGGAAAACACGATTTTTTCCATTAAGCGTTTCATGGGCCGGGCCCTCAATGAGGTGTCCGAAGAATTGAAAATGGTTCCTTACGAAGTCATTCAAGGGTCCAAAAGTGAGGTGCGGATTAAAGCCGGAGATAAGTCCTACACGCCTCCTGAAATATCCGCCATGATCCTGCAAAAATTAAAAAAATCTGCAGAAGCCTATCTCGGACAACCTGTCACAGAAGCGGTTATCACCGTACCTGCTTATTTCAATGACGCACAACGTCAAGCCACTAAAGATGCCGGTAAAATTGCGGGACTGGAAGTCAAACGAATCATCAATGAACCTACTGCATCAGCACTGGCTTATGGACTGGACAAGAAAAAAGATCACACCATTGCCGTTTATGACTTCGGGGGTGGTACTTTCGACATTTCAATTCTTGAAGTTGGAGACAATGTTGTAGAAGTTAAAGCTACCAATGGAGATACCCATCTGGGCGGCGATAACCTGGACCAACGTGTCATCAACTGGCTGGTCGATGAATTTAAAAAGGAACAAGGCATTGATCTATCCAAGGACAATATGGCTCTGCAAAGGCTGAAAGAAGCGGCAGAAAAAGCCAAAATGGAACTTTCAACCACCAATGAAACCGATATCAATCTACCCTTCATCACTGCCGATGCAGGAGGACCCAAACATCTCAACATAAAGCTTTCGAGATCAAAGTTTGAGTCCATGATCGATGACCTGCTGGAAAAATCCAAGTCCCCCTGTCTACAAGCTTTAAAAGATGCCGGACTCAAAGCAGATCAAATTCATGAAGCTGTACTTGTCGGAGGCTCAACCCGAGTCCCTAAAGCACAAGAGCTGGTTAAAAACCTTTTTGGCAAAGAACCACACCGCGGTGTTAACCCCGACGAAGTAGTTGCCCTGGGTGCGGCGGTTCAGGCCGGTGTTCTTTCCGGCGATGTGAAAGACATCCTTCTTCTGGATGTCACGCCTCTTTCTCTGGGAATTGAAACCCTGGGAGGCGTAACCACAAAACTGATTGAACGCAACACCACTATTCCCACACGCAAATCGGAAACATTTTCAACCGCGGCGGACAATCAACCTTCGGTAGAAATCAATGTCATCCAGGGTGAGCGGGAAATGGCAAAGGATAACCGGTCTCTTGGGAAGTTTCATCTAGACGGGATTCCACCTGCCCCACGCGGTGTGCCTCAGGTTGAAGTAACCTTTGACATTGACGCCAATGGTATAATTCATGTAGGAGCAAAAGACAAAGGCACCAATAAAGAGCAAAAAATCACCATAACCGATTCAACCGGTTTAAGCGAGAACGATATCGAGCAAATGGTGAAAGATGCTGAAGCCAATGCCGATGTCGATAAGGAAAGGCGGGAAAAAATTGACGTCAAAAATCAACTTGATTCCGTCATTTACAGCACCGAAAAAACCTTGAGGGAAAATAAAGACAAGCTTAAGGAAGAAGACGTCAAAGAAGCCGAAGAAGCTGTCGAGGAAGCTAAAAAACACCTTGAAGATGAGGTCCCCGTTATGAAGGAGCAACTCGAAAAAGTTAATGAGATTGCTCACAAGTTGGCCCAATCCATGTACTCTCAGGCTCAGGAGCCAGGTGGCGACACACCGGGTGACGCACCGGGCGACACGGATGCAGGCCCCGATAACAAAACGGAAGATGATGTAGTCGATGCAGAGTTCGAAGATGTAGGGAAAAAATAGTTTCATTCAATCGCGTGCCCTCGAACTCTTCGAGGGCACGAATCTAAATTCCAATACACACTAAAGAAACCCTATGGCCAAAAAAAAAATAAAGGCAGTTGCTGATCCACAAGTTGAGCCTGAAATTAATGTTGTTGACCGAAGATCTTCCATGCATGAAGAAGAGGGCGATGAAGAATCAAGCTCAGATATTGAAGAACGGTTACCAAGTTATGTAGAGCGTCTCAAACAGGAGGCAGAAGAAAAGGATAAGCGCCTTCGCGAATACATTGCCGCCTATAAAGAGAAGTCTGGGGAAAATGATGATTTCCGCAAACGTCTTGAGAAAGATAATGATGTACGTCTGGATCAATTTAAGGCCAACCTTTTTTCCCGACTGGTCCCGATTCTGGACAACTTGAATCGAGCCATTCAAACCTCTGATTCCAACAAAGACAGCCTTTACCAGGGCGTGGAATTGGTTGCCAAACAATTTTCCAGAGAACTTAAAAATAATGAAGTAACAACCATCGACACCAAAAACCGGAAGTTCAATCCTGAAACTGACGAGGTAGTCATGACGGAGGACACAACCGATCCCGAACAGGACAATACGATTGTGCAAGAGCTGGAACCGGGATATATTTTTAAAGACAAATTGATCAAGGCCGCAAGAGTAAAAGTGGCCCATTTAAAAACATAGGCCACCTCTAAAAACAACTACTCATGAGCCAACGCGATTATTATGAAGTACTCGGTGTTTCCCAAAGCGCCAATGAAAGCGAATTAAAAAAAGCCTACCGGCAACAAGCCCTTAGATACCACCCAGATAAAAACCCCGGCGACAAACAGGCTGAAGATAAATTTAAAGAAGCTTCCGAGGCTTACGATGTCCTCAAGGATTCTGAAAAGAGACAAATCTATGATCAGTATGGTCATGAGGGTCTTAAAGGACGCGGATTTGGCGGATTTAATGGATTCGACGATATCTTCTCACAGTTTGGAGATATTTTTGGCGACTTTTTTAGCGGAGAAGGACAACAGCAGAGAACAGGATCGGACTTGCGTTTGGACATCTCTATCTCCTTCAAGGAAGCTATATTTGGAACCGAAAAGGAAGTGGAAGTCAGCAAGCATAATCCCTGTGGTACCTGTGAAGGTTCAGGGTCAAAACCGGGCCACAGACCACAACCTTGCAGGACATGTCGAGGCACCGGGCAGGTTGTCCGCGCGCAAGGTTTTTTCAGTGTCCAGTCCCCTTGCCCAGACTGCCGAGGCGCAGGCCAAGTCATTTCCCACCCCTGTTCCGAATGCCATGGCGATGGTCGGGTTCTGAAAAACAAAAAACTTTCCATCAATATTCCTGCAGGTGTGGACGATGGCTCCCGATTAAGATTAAAAGGCGAGGGAGAACCC
>JABIXH010000280.1 GCA_018664975.1 Nitrospina sp.
AAAGCTGTTTTATTAGTGCCAAGAAAAGGGGTGTTGGGTAGTTTTTATAAAGCTTTCCATCGCGCGCATTCTGTCCAAGTTTCTCTATATGGAATAGATGAATTGAAGGTTCGATTGGATGCGAATCATCTGAAAATTGATGCTCTTCTTCGCCCCACTCCAATGTCTTATGTATTAATCATTACTCATTGCTGATGTTTAGTATTATAACTCTTAATTGATTTCAATGCCGCCTGTCAAGAAAGTAATTCTTTGTGCTGATGATTTTGGGATTAGTCCAGCGGTAAGCAAAAGCATTTGTTCGCTGGCAGAAAAAATGCGAGTCTCCGCTACTAGTGTCATGGTGGTGTATGGAGATTGGAATTTACATTGTCGGGCATTGATAGATTTTCATGATAATTTGGATATTGGTCTCCATTTTGTGCTGACAGACGCTCCTCCTGTTTCTTCGCGAAACAATATTTCTTCGATAGTTGGTTCAGGTGGGTGCTTTTACAACATGAAGCAGTTTATGAAACGTGCTTGTTTAGGGCAGATAAAAAATATGGATATTCTTAAGGAGTTAACTTCTCAATACGATAAATTTGTCGGCACTTTTGGATTTCATCCGGACTTTATAGATGGTCATCATAATGTTCATCAATACCCTATAGTTGATAATGTAGTTATTGAATTTGTTAAAAGCCTGAATCCTGAGCATAAATTATACCTTCGAAATACTGCTCACTCTATGGGTGCGATGTGTGTGCAAGGATCAGATTTCCTTAAGACTGGTATGATTTCTTTTCTCGGTTCATCGTTTAAAAAAAAGCTTTTGGAAAATGGTATCCCCACAAACGAGTCTTTTGGGGGAGTATATAATCTAGATCACTACAATAAGTTCGGTGTAAAAGTAATAAAATTTTTAAAGTCGGCAGGGGTGAAAAATGGTATTGTTATGAGCCATCCTGGAACGCAAGACACACATCTTTCTGCGAGAGATCCCTTCTGCAAAGGTCGTGAAATAGAGGAAAGTGTATTGCTTAAAAACACATTTTCTGAAACTCTTAAACGCCTTAATATATCATTGGATAAATTTGAATGGACTATTCAATCCTGATGCCATACTCGTCTTCAAATGTTTGCTTATTTATTATCAATGGGCTAGGGATGGGTAATTGTACTCGTTGTGATGCTATTATCGAGAATCTCTTAAAATCTAATGTCGAAATTCATGTGTTGACCTGTGGGAACGGAATTAAATATTTTGAAAGCAACAAAAGCATCGCTTCGCTAACCTCTATGGAAAGTTTTCATTATGGATCGAAGGGAGGGAAATTGAGTATCAGGCAAACTATTTTATCCCTTCCACAATATTACAAAACATATAAAAGTAAAACCCAGCAATTAATTATGCTTTTGGAAAAAATTAAACCCCATATTGCTGTCACAGATTCTGAGTATGCTGTTCTTCCTCTAAAAAAACTTAAGATACCTATCATAGGATTAAATAATTCTGAGGTAATTGTTACTGAATATTTGAGGCGGAATAACCTTCCGAAATCAATTCGCTTTCAATTTTGGTTTGTGGAATTTCTAGACTATATTTATCATAGACTAGTATGCGATCATATTATAAGTCCGAGCATAAATCCGATTCCTGTGCGCAATTCAAAGTTTTACCGTGTTGGGTTGATTGTAAGGAATAAGGTATTAGATATTAGCCGAGTAACAAAATTTCCACATAATAATCAAGAGGATCCGTTTAATTTAGTAGTCATGCTAAGTGGCTCCGAATTTGCCTCGCACATTAATTTTGACTCCTATGATCTTCCTTGTAAGGTAGAAGTGGTTGGGCGGACAGGTTTGAATCGAGGTCAAATTGTTTATCATGGAAGGCTTTGGGATAACACCAAAAAGCTGGATAATGCCGATACTCTGGTCATAAATGGAGGTTTCAGTGCTGTCAGCGAAGCATTAGTTTTGAAAAAATATACCCTTGTTATTCCCGTACCCGGCCATGCCGAGCAATATATTAATGCAGTCCTACTTCAGGAGTCTGGCTGGGGTGAGATAACTAGTGAGGAAGACGTGGTTGGCAGACTCAAAAACCTGTTTGAATCTGGTTGGGAAGATATTAATGGGAAAGCCAAGCTCGAGGTAAATGGGAATGGAGCCAAGGAGGCCGCAGGTAAAATATTGTCAATTTTTAAGGATTTGCATTGAAACTAATGCTAAAGAAATATAAAAGCTTCATTAGATATAATTGCACAGCCATATTATCCTTTTCTTCTGATTGGTTGGTTTTCTTAATTCTTAATCAGTTCGAAGTTTTCTTTATATACAGCCAAATGACAGCACGACTAGTGGGCGGACTTTCCTCCTTTTTAATAAATAAATGCTGGAGCTTTAAAAGTTCTTTAAAACTCCAAATTTTTCTTCAAGGCCGCCGCTTTATTATGCTGTTTATCTTTAGTTATCTTCTTTCTAATTATCTCCTATTTCTTTTTGTTGAATGGTTGAAAATATCACTGCTTTGGTCCAAGTTGATGGCTGATGGAACCTGTTATATTATCAATTTTTTTGTAATGAAAAATTATGTGTATACTCCGAACCGCTCTATATTAAAAGGTTTGGGGGAACATATACCTAACCTTTTCAAAGTTCGTTGAGAGTTCTAGGGCTAGCTTAAGGGACTTAAAGCCTTTGCAGGGGAAAGCTTCCCTTTGGTAATAAAACTTTTGGAATGGTTGCTTATAAACTTGTATTTTAGCTAGGTTAATGTTCTAAACTTAGAATTTATCTTTAGAACTAAAGTACTCCTCCTTCGTATCAAAATTGAATCCACGATAGCTAATATTTATCACTTTTATGCACTGCGAAAGCAATAAATTATTTCCCAATAATGAATTTCCACTTTGGTTGCTTGTAATATTAGTGACATCTTTAGGGGTTGGAATAGGTTTGCGCTTTGAATTCTTGGATTATGTTGTTACCCATGAGTGGCAAACAAGAGATTTTGAAAGGGCTTTCAATATTTTGGAAGGGGATTATTTTCCTCTTGCTGGCCCTGAATTAACAAATGGTGGACGTCTCCCTGGACCATTTTTATATTTTTTTCTGGCTATTCCCCTACTTTTTGATGCCTCGTATGAGGCAATATTTTTTTTCAATTTTTTAATTAATGTTGGGTCCCTGATCGGAATATTTTTTATAGCTAAAAAATACTTTAATTTTTGTGTTGCTTCTGTTTCAACCGCTTTTCTTTCTCTTCATGTTTTAGGGGTATGTGCTATTCTCTTTCCTATCAACCCCACATTTATTTTCCCTTTTCTCACGCTATATACTTGGTTTTTCCTGGAGTTTATTTTCAACAAGAATCATCGGGCTATTTTCCCCCTGGTTCTTTCCATTTGTCTTGGTGTCCAGATTCACTATTCAATAGCGACCTATATCTTACCACCACTAATTCTTGCCATATTTTTTCCGGTTAAAATACCTATTAAAACTGTTTTTTATTGCCTAATTCTCATTGCTTTTTGTTTTTCCCCATATTTTTATTTTAAGCAAATAATGTTTATGGCATCCAACCAAGAAGTGCCGACAGGCGATTCTGTGGGAAATATTTTTGAGGTGATAAGTCTGGGCCACATGAGCCATTATTTGCAGAATTGGTCGTTAAACTTTGTAACAAATACTACTATGCCCCTTATCTATAGGGCTATAAATTTTGGTGCAGGCATAGTCTCGTTTTATGTTCTTCTCGGCATAGTGCTAATTAGGATAAGAAGAGGCAGTTGGCGAGCGAATAGAAATGGTATTTGTATACTGGCTTTTTTTTATTTCCCAGCCTTGATTTATGGGGTTCTAAAGCCTATTGGGCTTCATTTCTGGTATTCATATATATTTCTTATTCCTGAGTCACTGATAATTGGATTTTGCGTTCATTCAATCTTTGGATATTTAAGCAAAAGTAAAAGCTCAGTACATAGAACTTTAAGAGTAAGTTTTATAGCTTTAACTCTGATTACATTTTTATTGTTAAACATCATGCTTATAAATTACACAAGTCAATCAGTTAAAAATGTTGAACATGCGCAACCCAATCTTTACACACTAATGCCACATAAGAATGTGCAAAGTATTCTCCATTCCTTGATGACCTCTCTAAGTTTGTCTCCAGATGAGTTTTATCAGCGTGTTTATACTTTTGATTTCAAGGATACATCTGGGAGAATGCTACGTTCGCCAGAAGTCAATGTGCTCGAAAATAATGGTGGGAGCCAAAAAAAGAAAGAAAAGCCGTGTTATTTGGTTAAAGTTAAAGAGAGCAAAGACCAAGTTATGACTGAACTGCAATATCGCAGACTTGAAATGTTTTTAAAAGATTCCACTATAAATATTCTTTCAAAAGAGTATGTTTCAATGCATAAAGTGGGGGTTTCCGGTATTTTTGAGATCTATACCTATGAGCCTATTTTTAATCAGTCTTGCTATTACAATAATTTCAATATGTTTATTGTTGATAAAAGAATTCGGGATTTGGTGATAAATGCTAAAGACGTATTAAAAAGTAAAGAAGTTGTGAGTATTAAAGCCGTAATGGTTACTCCTAAATATAATTCAAATCAGGAGTTAGAGAATCTTGACGGGTATTATGTAATAGTCCATCGAATATCCCAGAACCCTTTTGGGTTTTTCCTTTCCATCAAAAGAGATGGGGAAGATTATTTAATCCGCGGAACCATCCAATCCATATATTTTCACCGCACCCCTCACCCGCAACCAAAAACAATGGATTTGATTTTTCGCCAAGCTTTTCAAGCTGATCCAACAGACAATTTAATGAAAGGCCCTGAGGGTGTTACATCTCGGAGAAATGAAACCCGACTTAATATTCTTTCAGAAAATACCTTGGCGTCAGAAGCCAATTTCCCTGCCTCACCTCGGTCAAGTTATAATCAATACTGGCACCGAGAGTTCAAAATTCCTTCCCAGTTGATTCAAGGCAAACAAGATGTTTATCTTGCTTGGTCACAGCCCGTAAAGGTTCCCGATGGTCCAACCAGGCAATCCGTCAAAGTTGAAGAATTGGAGATTAAGTTATCACTTAACCCAACATAGTATTCCTAAAAATAATTTTGATTGATTATCGATCTTGTTACTGCACAAGGAGTCATTGTGGCGTTGGTTTTTTTTAAGGTTTATTGATTTTAATGGGTAGTAAGTTTTTTGTGAAGTATTACCCGACGGGTTAACATCATTTCGTTGCTGATTTAAGGATAATATTTGTTTTTGACTTAATCCTTTTTAAATCAGTTATCTTTAATGATGGCGGGACTTTTAGTTTTTCAGCCCTTCGTTGTTAACCCTGCATCTGGAGGGTTAAGCCCATATCTTTTTGGGAGTTGCTCCCAAGGTTGTGCGATAATGTTTTTTCGCCTAAAACAATCAATTTTATTAATAGACAGGAAATATGGAAGTTAAAGAATTTTCGTTGAAATATTGTAAGGATGTCCTTCCCAACGGCCTAATGGTGGTAACGGTGGAAATGCCGCATATCCACACTACCGAAATTTCCATGTTTGTTCGGGCAGGGTTGAGATTTGAAAATGAAAAGAATAATGGCATCTCCCATTTTCTGGAACATATGATGTTTCGAGGAAATCGAAAATATGCCGATTCCATTACCCTGAATATGGAATTTGAAAAAATTGGTCGAGATCTGCGTGCCTCCACTCTTGGCGAATACACGCAATATGGCTTCAGTCCACATATCTCCGAGTTGGAAAAGGGGATGGAAATTTTCGCGGAATTTTTTTATTCCCCGACATTTCCCGAGATTGAGGTTGAGCGTGGAATTATTCTTGAGGAGTACTATGAGGACCTCAACGAAGACGGTGTGAATGTGGACATCAATAACCATGCCTGTAAATTGCTTTATCCGGGAACACCGATGTCCTGGCCAACGATTGGAACAGAAGAGACCATTAAAAAGATTTCTGTAGAAATGCTAAGGGATTACTAGAATGCCCATTACGTTCCCGGCAATATGATACTGGCGATGGCGGGGCCTATCGAGCACGAGTACCATCATCAATTAGCAGAAAAATATTTTTCTGATTTCTCAGACGGTGTGGCCCCGATTTCAAAGAATCATTTTCTCGGCAGTATTCCCGATGAACAGTCCCAGCCGCAATTTCTTTTTCAGAAAGATTCAGACAGTCAAATAGAACTGCAAATTTGTTTTAGATCCTGTTCCTACAACCATGAAGATTTCCTTACACTTGGATTGATTAGCCGAATTTTCGATGATGGGTTCACGTCCCGCTTGCAAAGGGTGCTTCGGGAGGAACGAGGCCTGGTTTATTCGGTAGAATGCCGGGCTACCAGCATGTCTGATATTGGGACGATGGATTTTGATGTAACGGTGCGGCCAGAAAAACTCATAGAGGTCTCCAAAGTCCTTCTCCAGGAAATCAAAAAATTTGTTAGCCAGGGTCCCTCTGATGAAGAAGTGGCACATATTAAAAAAAGGTATATGTTTGATTTGGATTCGGAGTTGGACGATCCTTTTAAACAAGTGATACGTTATGCCTTTCCTCACCTTTATTCAGAAGAAATGTCTCTCGAAGAGGAACGGAACCAGATCATGGCAATTTCGAAAGAAAGAATCATTGAGGTGTCCCGGAGAATTCTTGTTGCAGATCAACTTAACCTGATACTGGTAGGTCCCTTTACCCCCGAATTGCAAAAAGAACTCGAAAACCTGATCCAAAATTATTAATTCCATGACCCAAAAAATAATGAAGCCATTATGGATGGCGGTTGCCGCCCTGTTCATCTCTTCCTGTGGTGCTCATGTGGAGGACTGTTTAAAGGATGAAAGTTGTGGTCCTGTGATACAGGTTGCCAACCGTGACGGAAAATTACCGGTAGACCCCTATGATCCTTTTTGGGATGGAGAGCCGGTTCCCGTCAAGGTGGAACTCGGACCACAAATGATCACCAATCCCAAATGGCCGAACCCGTCCACAAAAAATGTTGTGGTGCGCGCGGCAAAAAATAGTTCTGATATCACTATCCTGCTGGAATGGGATGATTTGACTCGAGACAGTAATTTTGATCATTCAGCATTATATGTCGATCGTGCGGCGGTGATGTTCCCTGTTGTTCCCAGCAAAGAGGCTCCATCTATCACTATGGGTGAACCGGGAAAGCCCGTCAACATTTGGCAATGGAAGGCGATTGGTGGTGAACGTGGACAACCGGGAGTGAGAGATAACCCCAACTCGCAGATTGCTTACCAGACCATTGAAGATTTAAACGCGGAAGGATTCAGCACTCTGACCGACCAAAGCCAGCAGGATGTACAGGGCGTTGCGGTTTGGAAAAATAATAAATGGCGGCTTCTTTTCAATCGAACTTTAACCAATGCCAATCCCAATGATGTTCAGTTTGAAGGTTCGGTCCTGATGGCCACCGCAGTCTGGAATGGGTCAAACAAAGAACTGAACGGTCAAAAAGGCATCGCTGGCTGGCTTCTATTAAAACTGGATTAACTGTTCATCACCTTGATGTGGTGATTTCCTCTTCTTTTGTCGTTATGCCCCGCAGGATGAGATACATGACGGCCGCTATACCTCCAGCACCAAATGTCATCCACATCACCATAATCTGGTAACGTACAGCAATGTTGGGATCAACGCCGGAAAGGATCTGTCCTGTCATCATTCCTGGAAGTGCAACTAACCCGACAGCAAATAGACTATTTAACTGCGGTATAAGTGCGGCATCCAAAGCAATCCTCCTTGAATTTGCATAGCTTTGGCCCCGCTTGAATTCCGATTCGAAACGTTCTGCGGCCAGGCTGACAGTGTTCATTGAATTTGCAAAGATCATTCCGGCGATAGGAACTACAAGGCTAGGCTCGAACCATCTTGGCATCTCCATTACAAATTGAGTCGCAATAGTCAGCAGGATAAGCCCCGGCCCTCCTATTGAGATCAAAACTATGAGGTAGGATTCAGCCCTGCGTTCTTCCAGAGATCTGATTGCGATCCATGCAGAGACGCCTATCATTACTGCGACCACTACTACAATGACCATTGGTTCCGTGGTCTCGAAGACGTAAGTCAGAAAATAGCCTACCAATAGTAGCTGGAGAAGCATGCGGACATTAGCGTATAGACCGGTCCAGGCCTTGAGTTGCCAGTGGTACATTACAGCTAGCAGAAAGACCGTGGGAAGGAAGATGATACTCAGTTCTGATAGTTGAATAGTTTGCATGTACACTCCTCCATTGATCATGCACAGTTTCGGGCATCAGTGACTTGCTACTTGTGCTCCGGATTGCTTTTCCAGGTTGGCTTGAAATTTTTTCCAAGGGGCTTGCAAGGCAGGGACAAGTTTTTCTTTCAATTCATTGGGGACGTAATTTATTTTCTCCACCGGCCAATCTTCCACTTTTCGTACATCCAGATTTTCTTTGCCGTAAGGGATTTTCAAGGCTTCTTCAAACCCATACACCAAGGCGTTTGAATAAACTTTGTGGTATTGCTCTTCGATGGATTCTTCCGAATGCATTCCGCTTATAAATTGTTCGAACAGGTCAGCAATGATGGGTTTTGCGTGCTCAACGAAATCAGGGGTCAACGCGGAGTATAGGGTGAAGTAGGTAATCAACACATCCTGTAACAGAAACTTCAGTTCTGAACTTTCTTTTTTAGGCGGGCGGATGTTAATATTTAAAAGTTCTTTCAGAACTTTGACGTTGCGGATCATGTCGTAAATGATGGACTCCTCCCACGTGGCTTCATTCCACACAAAAAACGCCCGCACGAAGTTGGCTTTACCTGTTTTGTCCCACATTTGTAACGCCGTGGTGGGTTTGGTCCTGTTGGAATAGGGGATGGCTTCTCCCCAACGCGGGTCTACCAGGTTCAAACCATAGCGTTTGAAGGTAGTAGCAAAAGTTTGCTGATAGATCTCCATCAGGCACTCGAAATTTTCTACTTTCTCCAGTGGACTGTTTTGCGGCAGGTTGACGATAGAATATAGGCGGACGACATTTGTTTTAGCTTGTCCATTGTCATTGGCGACCATGTAGGAGCCTCCCCACATCCCGGCTGTAATGGGAATGCTGATTCTATGTTGCTGTTTCATTTGCTGGGAAACAGATTCCCCGATGACCTTTAAAAGGTTGTGAAAATAATAAAGGTTTATTCGATGGCCTTGGGGGTATAAATGTCCTGGCAGAATTGAATATTGCATCATTGTGAACTCTTTTTGAGAGAGAAAAAATTAAGTGAACTGTAGTTAGAACAAGAGCGGTATTTTTTGTGACCCCCAGAGATAAAAATAACCCCCTCAATCCCCTTTATCAGGAGGCTGATTTTCTGGGGGCTATGGGGGTTAAACACTCACCAACGGCCCCTCCGGGCTAGTCGGTGACCGCACCTTTACAGGCAGAGCCGACAAGCTTTGCGTATTTAGCCAGGACTCCTGATTTATATTTAATCTCTGGAGCGACAAACTCTTTTCTTCTTTGTTCAAGTTCTTCATCAGACAATTGAACGTTTAGTTGATTATGGTCTATGTCAACGGAAATGATATCGTTGTCTTTAATGAGACCAATTGTTCCCCCCATTTGTGCTTCGGGTGCGATATGGCCGATTACAATGCCATACGTTCCCCCAGAGAATCTGCCGTCGGTGATGAGGGCAACTTTATCCCCCAGACCTTCACCAACTATGGCGGCGGTGGGTGCCAGCATTTCCCGCATTCCCGGTCCTCCTTTTGGGCCTTCAAAGCGAATGACGACCACATCGCCCGCTTGAATTTTATTTTCGAGAATGGCATCCAGGCATTCTTCTTCTGAGTTAAAAACACGGGCGGGGCCGGTAATGTTGCGGGTCATGACACCCGAAACTTTTGCAACGGCTCCTTCCTCACAAAGATTTCCTTTCAGAATAACCAAATGACCTACCGTAGATTTTGGTTTGTCCAGAGGCAGAATGACATCCTGATCCTCCCGAGGTTGGTCGGGAACATCTTTTAGGTTTTCTGCAATAGTTTTCCCGGTTACGGTCATGCAGTCGCCGTGCAGGAGTTCCGCATTCAACATCATCTTCATGACCTGCGGAATACCGCCAGCATGATGCAGGTCGATAGCAACATATCTACCTGAGGGCTTCAAATCACAAAACAAGGGAATTTTTTTCCGGATATCTTCAAAATCATCCATAGACAATGGCACTTCAGCGGAATGGGCTATAGCCAGGAGATGCAGAACTGCATTGGTGGAACCGCCAACGGCCATAACTACTGCAATCGCATTTTCGAAAGCTTCCCTTGTCATGATATCTCTGGGAAGGATATTTTTCTCGACCATATTTAAAAGAGCCTTTGCACTTTGCCCAGTGCTGATTTCCTTATCCTTATCTTCATTTGCCATAGTGGAGCTGTATGGCAAGCTCATGCCCATCGCTTCGAAGGCGGAAGACATGGTATTCGCGGTAAACATTCCGCCGCAGGAGCCGAAACCCGGACAGGCATTTTTCTCAATTTCAGTGAGTTTGTTTTTGTCTATGGTGCCGGCACCAAACTGACCCACAGCTTCAAATACGCTGACTACAGTTAAGTCGTTACCGTCAAGACGGCCGGGCTTGATGGTACCGCCATAAACAAAGAGTCCGGGAATATTTAAACGAGCCATGGCTATCATGGCTCCCGGCATATTTTTATCGCATCCACCTATACAAATAACGGCATCCATGCTGGCACCCCGACAAACAGTTTCTATGGAGTCGGCGATAACCTCCCGGCTTACCAGCGAGCATTTCATTCCTTCTGTTCCCATGGAAATACCGTCACTGACAGTGATGGTTCCAAACATTTGTGGCATGCCACCACTTTTGCGGATTTCTGCTGTAGCGATGTCGGCGAGCTTGCCGAGCCCTGCATTACATGGGGTGATCTCACTTTGACCATTAGCGACACCGATAATGGGTTTTCCAAAATCTTCATCGGTGAATCCGACTGCTCTGAGCATGGCTCGATTGGGGGCACGTCGGTCTCCCTGGGTGATAGATTTGCTTTTACTGTTGAGAGACTGTGAATTTTGAGTCATCTGTATTTTCCTGATTTGATACTTTTTATAAGAGGCCTTTGGGCCAAAATTTATTCGATGGAGCTAAATTTTTATCAGAATTGAGGTTTTGCGTCTGATATGGCATTGACAGTGGGACGGCGAAAATAGCCCTCTCCATTCTGAGGATGCGCGATGGCATAGTATACAGGATTTGCCGTTACTTTTAAAATTGCTTGCGAACCGGTTATTTCAATTTCATGATCGAATGAAATAACTGGTGTTTTACGGTCCTTTTCCCAAGTCTTCACAGGGGGTGAGGATTTGTTAGACAGTATTCCAGGAAGTCGAAATGACCTCTGAGAATATAAATAATCCAGTTTAAGCAGGTCCATCTCCTTCAAGGTAGGAGCGGTATAAAACGTATCTCGAAAAATTCGGTAATATTCATCGAGAGAAACAGGATTCATCAGTAGTTGGTGCGAAGCATGATATTCCAGTAAGCGGTTGAACAGGGTTACCGGGTCTAATTTTTCGAGCAGATAGTGGATGGAAAACCGGAACCGCTTGGAATTGTAATAGCGGTCAAAAACATCTTCGAATTGTTTCAGATACAGAACTTCTTGAGCAGATAGGTTTTGGTGTGAAATTAATTCATAAGGGGGAGTGGACTGATAGCGATACTGGTGTTTTGCAACGAGGTCATTGATCGGGGCTCCGGGAAGAAACTTGAGAAAACCAAGTTGTAACTCATGAGGCTTCAAAGCCATAACCTGGGAGAAAGATTGCTTGATATCTTCCAGGGTTTCCCCAGGCAGACCGAATATCAGGTCGCAATGAAAGTGAATGCGGTCTTGCTCAACCAGTTGTTGAATCGTCTCAAAAAGTTTTTGATTGCTCTGCTTTCTTTGTATGGTTTCCTGAACAGATTCAGTGGTTGTTTGAATGCCAATTTCAAATTGAAACATTCCAGGGGGAACCGTTTTCAGAAAGTTTAGAATTTCGGGGGTTAAAATATCTCCCACCACTTCAAAATGAAATTCTTTGCCTTTAAATTGAGACAACCACTCCATCAGCTCTTTCATGCGCTTTGGTTTGAGATTGAAGGTGCGATCTGCAAATTTTATTTTTTGAATCCCATTGGCGATGAGTTCTTTAATCTGATTTTGGATGAGAGATTCATCGAAGTAACGAACCGTTTTATCCAGCGCGGATAAACAGAACGAGCAAAGGTAGGGGCATCCTCTGGATGTTTCAAAATACACGATCCGGTTTTTGAGTTCCGGGAAATCTTCTTCCAGATAAGCCGGGATGAGTTCTGGCAGGTCGGTTCCATAGGTTCGCCAGCGTTTAAGTGCTTCATCGGATGGTTTCTCGTTTTTACGGGTTAACTCAAGAAATTCCACCCATTTGTTTTCGCCTTCGCCAGAAATTACCGGGAAGGGCAGGGAACCTTCTTTTTCAAATGAAACCTCTGGCCCCCCAACAGCAATTTTTAGTTCCGGCATTTGTTTTTGTAAACGTTCGATCAACTCCAGGCTCTGACTCCGATTCCAGATATATATACCGACTCCTAAAACATCGGGCTGGAGATTCTGGATCTCTGCGGCAATTTTCCAGATTGGCTGGTTTATGACAAATTCCCGTATCCATACATTCTTATAGCCTGCATTTCGGCTGGCGTTTCTCAAATATCTCAAGCTCAACGAGGAATGAATGAATTTAGCATTAAGCGTTATAAGTCCTACAGAACGTTCCAACTTGTACCTCTGCTTTTAGTGATAAAGATATATTTTCTCCAAAAAATGGATCAATAGATAGTTTAAATTATTTTAAGAACACTTTTGATGAGAGGTAGACAGGATAATGCTTTGATAGGACAGGCATGACAAGTGAAACACCCTCTATCTTGCTTGTCAGCGGGAAGATTATAAAAGTATTGCGCTTGAGGGTTTAGCCTGTAGATAAATATTTTGCTAGTCGGCCTCAAGCCTAATGGGGTTGGCAGGTTTTGCAGTAAAAAGTGGATCGACCGGAATGGATCATACGGGAAATGGGGGATTCACATTTTGGACAAGGTTCACCTTCTTTACCATAGACGGATAGTTGAACTGCGTAATATCCTTTGGCACCATTAGGATCGAAGAAGTCGCGAAGAGTGGTTCCACCTGCTGAAATACTGCTTTCCAGAGTGGTGCGGATGTTGGAGAGGAGCCGATCCCATTCCGCAAGGGTAATTCTTCCTGCTTTTCGCTTGGGGTTAATGCCTGAATGATATAAGGACTCGCAGGCATAAATATTGCCGATTCCTGTGATGCGTTTGGCATCCATGATGAAGGTCTTGATGGGAGACCGACAGTTTTTGGCTTTGCCTTTCATTATTTTCGCGTTAGCTTCCGGTGAAAAGGGGTCTGGTCCCATCTTATCCAGCAAACGATGCTTGCCGTTTTTTGGAACCCAGAGAATGCAACCAAACCGTCTGGGGTCAACAAAGTGTAAACAAGTATCCGACTCAAACTTGAAAATTGCATGCGTATGTTTTTCTTTGGGAGTCATGGAGTTTTGCAGAGAAACATGACCACTCATACCCAGATGCCAAAGCATTGCTCCTTTTGGCACCTGCAAAAGTAGATATTTGCCATTCCGTTCAATTTGAGAAACTATCTGATTGGCAAACTGGTTGCGTAAAGTAGCCTGAGGAATGGGAAACCGGATATCATTTCGATAGAACTTGAGGGCGGTGCAAGTTTTGTTGACGACTAAGGGGAGAAGAGCTCGCCGGAGGGTTTCGACTTCAGGAAGTTCAGGCATGAGAGCTATTAGAAAAAAATGGAGGAATGAATGGCCCTGCTGTATCGGGGAAGGGCACTAAAATTATTTTTCCTCCTTAACACTTTCTTTGGTTTTTTCTTTCGGGGTTGCCTTGGCAGGTTTTTTAGCGATCACAACCTTAGCCGAGCAAAGAATCCGTCCATTCAAAGTATAGCCTTTGGAATATTCCTGCATTACGATATTTTCATCATGATCTTCCGATTCCAGTTGGCTCATGACTTCATGAAGGCTGGGGTCGAAAGGTTTTCCCAGGGCTTCAATCGGTTCAACCTTCTGGTTTTTGAGAAACGTGGCGAACTGTTTCTGGATCATTTCGATCCCTTCCCGTAAACTTTCCAGAGAGGCATTGGGGGCATCTAGCGCCCTGTCCAGATTGTCATTGATTTGCACCAGTTCTTTCAGGAGCCGTTGATTGGCAAATTGAACAGAGTCTTCCTTGTCTTTGATCAATCTTTTACGAAAATTTTCGAGGTCGGCTTTTTCTCTGAGGAAATCACCTTTTTGTTCAGCAAGCTGTAAATCTTTTTCTATTAATTGTTCTTGAAGCTCTTCGAGGGGACTAAGCTTTTTTTTCTCTTCTACGGGCACTTCTTCTTCCTGATCCTCAATTTCAAGGTTTTCTTCCTGTTCTTCTTCTTCGGTATTTTGTTTTTCCTTGGATGTCATAAAACCTTTTTACACTCCCTGGTTTTCAGATATTAACTTGGAGACTATTTTCGCGGTATTATTCACAATGGAAATGATACGTTTATAATCCATTCTTTTCGACCCGAAAACAGCCAGTGTGCCTACATTTTCATTCCCCAACTGATAATTTTGCGCGATCAAGCTACAGTCGCCCATTTCTTCCTGAAGATTTTCTTCACCAATTAATATGGTCATTCCGTCATGGTGCAGACAAAGGTCGAGCAGATTGACCAGTTTAGTTTTCTCTTCCAGAGTAAAAAGCAGAGCCTTGATCTTGCTGATATCCTCTGTGAACTCGGGTTGATCGAGAAAATTTAGTGCTCCTTCAACAATCAATTCACTATTTTCTTTTTCTTCCGAAAATAGAGCGGCAGAAAGGGCGTGGGCCTTACCAGCCAGTTGGTTGTAGTGTTCCTTTTCAAGTTTTAATCGTTTTAGTAATTCCCGCAGGATCCATTTTATGGGTTTTCCACTGAACTCACTATTCAGGTAATTAGAAATTGAGGTCAGTTGATCCTGAGTCATGTCTGCATCAATGGGAAGTACTTTATTTTGCAGAATCCCTTGTTCTGAGAAGAAGACTGCCAATGCCGCCTGAGGAGCAACCTTTGTAAATTCTATATGCTTGAAACAAGCACTCGAAAAACTGGGAAGCATGACCAGACCAGTTTGTTGAGAAACTTTTGACAGGTTTTCACAGGCTTGCTCAAGCAGGCCCTGAAGATTTTTCTTTTCGAGAGGGTATTCAAGCTCATGGGCCAGTACCTCAGCCGTCATTAAAAAACTTTGTGGACGCAGGAGGTGGTCTACATAAAACCGGTAGCCTTTATCGGTTGGAATGCGACCCGCTGACTTATGCGGTTGACTCAGAAAGCCTCTGTCCTCCAAATCCGCCATTGCGTTTCTGAGTGTGGCAGAGCTTAGGTGTTCAGGGTGAACTTTGGCCAGGGTGCGTGAACCCACTGGTTCAGCAGTTTCGATATATTTATCGATCACTGCTAAGAGAACCGCTTTATTTCTTTCATCTAATATAGACGAGCTCATGGCATAAGTTGATTTGAGATGGATTTCAAATTGCTACTTCCTATAGATAAATTATCAACCGCTGTATTCATTGTCAATATTAACCCACTCCAGTCGTTGCTGGAGAAACTGGCCGGAGTGGTTTCAAACCAGACCATGGTTTGTTAATGAGTGAAGGCTATTACCCCTTAGGATACGAAAGTTAGGGGCAAATATCACGCACTCAAAGCCACCTGCCGTCACGACGGTTTCAGGTCTTTGGTTTTTTCTACGATTTGGGTTCCAATACCTTCTGCTGTAAAAATTTCAAGCAACAAGGCGTGTCGAATGCGACCGTCAATAATGTGGGTTTTATGAACGCCAGACTTAAGAGCAGTCAGACAACAATTGACTTTTGGGAGCATTCCATCCCGAATGACTTTACTTCGAATTAAGTCGGAGGCATTTTTCCGGGTAAGTCCAGATTGTAGTTTTCCGGCTTTATTTTTTACTCCTTCGGTATCGGTCATCAAAACCAGTTTTTCAGCTTTCAGGGCGGATGCAATCTGAGCGGCTACAAAGTCGGCATTGATATTGAGAGTTTCCCCATTTTCACCTTTGCCGATGGGTGCGATAACAGGAATAAATCCATTCTGGTCCAGAGTTTCCAAAATTCGAGGGTTCACTTTGGTGATCTCGCCTACTAATCCCAGGTCAATAATTTCTGGTCGATCCGTCTCGGGCGAGTGCTTTACCTTTTTATGCCGTTTGGCAAGAATGAGATCACCGTCCTTGCCGGTGATGCCCACAGCATTGCCGCCATGTTGGTTGATCAGGGAAACAATTTCCTTGTTAACTTTTCCTCCAAGAACCATTTCTACTACGTCAATCGTTTCCTTGTTGGTCACTCGTTGTCCTTCAACGAACTGCGATTGAATGCCCAGAGCTTTGAGGGTTTTATCTATTTGCGGTCCACCCCCGTGCACCACGACAGGGTTAAGGCCGATGTACTTCATCATGACAATGTCGAGGGCAAAGTTTTTCTTGAGATCGTCAGAAACCATGGCATTGCCGCCATATTTAATGACAATGGTTTTACCGTAGAAGCTCTTGATGTAAGGCAGAGCTTCTAAAAGGACTTCTGCTTTTTCAATTAGTTTTTCCATGGGGGAAATTACAGGATGTAACGACTCAGGTCTTCGTCTTGAATAATGTCTTTGAGTTTTTCGCGAATATAATTGGCATCAATAGTAATATTTTTTTCTTCCAGATCAGAAGCATCAAAAGAGATATCTTCGAGAAATTTTTCCATAATGGTATGAAGTCGCCGCGCTCCAATGTTTTCCATGCGTTGGTTAACCAGAGCTGACATTTCAGCGATTTCATCTATGGCATCATCCAGGAAAGTCAGGTCGACCTGTTCCGTTTTGAGCAAGGCAATGTATTGCTTGACCAGGGCGTTGTCAGGTTCAGTAAGAATTCGGACGAAATCACTTTTTGTTAGCGAATCCAGTTCAACACGGATAGGGAAACGACCCTGAAACTCCGGAATCAGATCGGAGGGTTTGGCCGAGTGAAACGCTCCTGCCGCAATAAAAAGGATATGGTCGGTTTTTACGATGCCATGCTTGGTGTTTACCGAAGAACCTTCAACGATCGGCAACAGGTCACGTTGAACCCCTTCACGAGAAACATCGGGGCCGCTGGTTCCGCCCGATTGGCGACCGATAATTTTATCTACTTCATCGATGAAGATGATCCCGTTTTGTTCAACACGCTTCAGGGTTTCCTGTATTATTGAATCCTGATCGAGTAATTTTTCGGCTTCCTCCTGACAAAGAACCTTGAACGCATCAGGAACTTTCAGTTTTTTGCT